>JADLHM010000025.1 GCA_020848745.1 Deltaproteobacteria bacterium
GAGCGCCGTCGCATCGCGGCGTCGCACGTCCTCGGAATACCTTCCAGGTATTCCTGCGGGTTGCTCCTTGCGCTGCTCGGCGCTCTTCGCCCGGCTCGGTCCGGGGATTTCTTCACAACCTCTGAGCGCACGCGGCCGCGCGCTCCGCGCGGGGAGCCCCATCCATCTGGCGGAGGCGCGCGACGCTCGCTAGGGTCGGCGCCGATGCCGCGACTCGCGCTCCGTCGTCTCGCGCTCACCGTCCCGACGATGCTCGCGGCCGCGACCCTCGTCTTTCTCCTGGTCCACCTCGTCCCCGGGGACCCCGTCGACGTGATGCTCGGCGAGAGCGCAGCCCCGGCGGACCGCGAGGCGCTCCGCCGGAGGCTCGGCCTCGACCGGCCGGTCGCCGTGCAGTACGCGGCCTTCCTCGCCGGGCTCGCGCGGGGCGAGCTCGGCCGCTCGCTCGTCCACGGGACGCCGGTCGCGCGCCTCCTCGCCGAGCGCCTCCCCGCGACCGCGGAGCTGACATTCGCGGCGCTGGCCGTCGCCGTCGCGCTGGCGCTGCCCCTCGGGCTCGCCGCGGCGGCGCGCCCCGGCACCTGGATCGACCGCGGATCGGTCGGGTTGGCGCTCCTCGGGGTCTCGGTGCCGAGCTTCTGGCTCGGGCCGATGCTCATCATCCTCTTCGCGATCGATCTCGGTTGGCTGCCGGTCTCCGGCCGCGGGACGTGGGCGCACCTCGTGCTGCCGGCCGCGACCCTCGGCTTCGGCATGGCGGCGATCCTGACGCGCATGACGCGTGCGAGCGTCCTCGACTGCCTCGCGGAGGACTACGTCCGCACCGCGCGCGCCAAGGGCGTGAGCCGCGGCCGCATCCTGGCGCGCCACGCGCTCCGCAACGCGCTCGCCCCGGTCGTGACCATCCTCGGCCTCCAGTTCGGCGCCCTCCTCGCCGGCACGGTCATCACCGAGACGATCTTCGCGTGGCCCGGCCTCGGCCGGCTCCTCATCGACGCCATCAATCAGCGCGACTACCCGGTGGTGCAGGGCTGCATCCTCGCCATCGCGGCCGGGTTCGTGGTCGCCAACGCGCTCGCCGACGTCGTGAACGGGTGGCTCGACCCCCGGATCGGCGCCGCCGCGACCCGCGCCCGCTCGTGAGAGCACGCACCCACTCGCTGCGCATGCTGCTCGGCGCAACGCTCCTCGCGGCACTGCTCGTCGTCGCGGCCGCCGCCACCTGGATCGCGCCGTACGACCCGACCACGCAGGTGCTCGCTGAGAACCTCGCGCCGCCGAGCGCGGCGCACCCGCTCGGGCAGGACAAGCTCGGGCGCGACATCCTCGCACGCGTCGTCTACGGCACGCGCGTGTCGCTCGCGGTCGGCGTCGTGACGGTCCTCGTGTCGCTCGGGATCGGCGCCACGATCGGCGCGCTCGCGGGCTTCGCGGGCGGCTGGGTCGACGAGGTCGTCATGCGGGTCGTCGACGTGCTGCTCGCCTTCCCCGGCCTGCTCCTCGCCATCGCACTCACGGGCGTCCTCGGGCCGAGCCTCCGCAACGTCGTCATCGCCCTCTGCCTGATCGGCTGGACCGGCTACGCGCGCCTCGCGCGCGGCGAGGTCGTGCGCCTGCGCGAGCGCGAGTTCGTGGAGGCGGCGCGCGCGCTCGGCGTGCCGGAGCGCCGCATTCTCGTCCGTCACGTCGCGCCGCTCCTCGCGACGCCGATGCTCGTGCAGGCGACGTTCGGCATGGCGGCGGCGATCGTCGCCGAGGCGTCGCTCAGCTTCCTCGGGCTCGGCGCCCAGCCGCCGACGCCGTCGTGGGGCGCGATGCTGAACGACGGCCGCGCGTTCGTGCTCGTGGCGCCGCACCTCACCGTCTTTCCCGGGCTCGCGATCCTCGTGACGGTGCTCGGGCTGAACTTCCTGGGGGACGGCCTCCGCGACCGCCTCGACGTCCGGATGCCGACCGAGCTCTGACGCCCCTCCCGCGCGAGATTCCGATCCCGCGCGCGGAGCGCTGCGCCGCTCACGACCGCGGCGCCGCATCGGCCGCGGGGAGGCGCACGGTGACGGCGGTCCCCTGCCCGCACGCCGACGCGACCTCGATGCGCCCGCCGTGGCGCGCGACGATGGCGCGCGAGATCGCGAGGCCGAGGCCGCTTCCGCGCCCAGACTCCTTCGTGGTGACGAACGGATCGAAGACGCTCGGCAGGAGGTCGGCCGCGATGCCGCCGCCGTCGTCGCGGACGACCACGCAGACGTCTCCGCCGTCGCGCGCGAGCGCGAGCCAGAGGTTGCCCCCGGACGCAAGCGCGTCGAGCGCGTTCATCAGGAGGTTGATGACGACCTGGTTGATCTCCGCGGGCACGCAGACGACGGGGGGCACGTCGGCGTAATCCTCGTGGACGGTCACGCCGGGCGGGACGCGATAGCGCAGGAGCGCCAAGGTGGCGACGAGCCCGGGCGCGAGCGGCGCCGCGCGCCGCACCGTTCCCTTGCCGCCGCGACCGAAATCGCGGAGCTGCGCGAGGAGGCCCGTCGCGCGGCTCGTCGCCTCGGCGCAGTTCGCGAGCAGGAGCGGCGTCTCCCGCCGCGCCTCCGCGGCGTCGGCGAGCGCGGCGCTCGCGGCCGCCGGCGGCACGCCGGCGAGGCCGCCGAGCGCGCAGGTCGCGAGCGCGCGCTCGTAGGCGCGCACCGCCTCCGTGAGGGGCTCGATCGTGCCGGCGAGGACCGCGAGCGGATTCCCGAGCTCGTGGGCCATGCCGGCGACCAGGAGCTGCAAGGTCTTCATGCGGTCGGTCTCGACGAGCCCCGCCTCCGCGCGCGCGAGCCGATCGTACGCGTCCCGCAGCGAGGCGTGCGTCGCGGTGACCCGACGGAGCGAACGCGCGAGCCGGCGATGGGTGCCCGCGAGGTCGCGCTCGTTCTTGATCAGCCGGCGCGTCAGCACTCCGCCCACGAGCACGAGGAGGAGGAGCGTGGTCCCGAGCGAGGCGAGACGGACGGCGGTCTCCGCGGCGGCGACGGGCCGCCCGGCGTCCCCGAGCCCGGCCGGACCCGCGAGCGACGCGACGGCCAGGAGCGCGAGGCTCATGGCGCCCATCGCCGCGCCGAGCCCGACGTCGACCACGATCGCGGTCGTGAGCACCTGGACGACATAGAGGAAGAGGAACGGGCTCGCGGTGCCGCCCGTCCGCGCCACGACGTAGGTGATGAGCACCGCGTCGCCCACCCCCGTCCATGCCAGCATCTGCGGAATGCGCTCCCACCGCGCGATCCGACCCGCCGCGAGCCGATTCATGACGCCGCCGACGACCGCCGCGACGAGCGCCGGGCCGAGCGCCGGCAGCACGCCGCGCAGCCATCCGGCGACAGCGACCGCGAGGAACACGACGATGACGGTGGCACGCACCCGCACCGACCAGCGCAGCCGGTCGCGCGTGACGCGGACGCGCGCGCGCCGCGCATGGCGGCGGAGCGCGCGGACCATGCGGCGGCACCAGCGGGTCATGCGCGCCAGCCAAGCCCGTGCGTCCGGCGTCGGGCAACGGCGGCGCCGGCTACGCGTATCCGTTCGCGCCGCCCCTCGTTCTGGAGCCCCGATGCTGTTAGAAGGGCGTCCGTGACGCGTCATCCCCCGCGGCTCCGCATCCCCCGTTCCGCATGACCGAAGCGCACGTCGAGCTTTCGCGCGTGCGCGTGGCGTTCGGCACGCGCGAGGTGTTGCGGGATCTGTCGTGCCGCTTCCCGCGCGGCAGGATCTCGGTGATCCTCGGCGGCAGCGGCTCGGGCAAGAGCACGTTGCTGCGGACGATCGGCGGCCTCGTGCAGCCGCGCGCCGGCGCGGTCGTCGTCGACGGCGAAGACGTCACCCGGCTCTCGGAGTCCGAGCTCTACCGGGTCCGCAAGAAGCTCGGGATGATGTTCCAGCAGGGCGCGCTCCTCGACTCGCTGACGGTGTTCGACAACCTCGCGTTCCCGCTCCGCGAGCACACGCGCCTCTCGGCGCGCGAGATCGCCGACGCCGTCCACGCGTGCATCGAAGCGGTAGGCCTGCAGAACGTCGACGCGCTCCTGCCGGGACAGCTCTCGGGCGGGATGGTGAAGCGCGTCGCGCTCGCCCGCGCCATCGTGCGCGAGCCCGTCATCCTGCTCTGCGACGAGCCGTTCTCCGGTCTCGACCCGATCTCGGCGCGCCGGATCGAAGGGCTCCTCGTCGAGATCAACCGGCTCCGCGGTGTCACCTTGATCGTCGTCTCGCACAGCATTCCGTCGACCATGCGGATGGCCGATCACGTCGTCGTGCTCCTCCCCGACGGACCGGTCGAAGGCACCCCGGCGGAACTGCGGGCGAGCACCGATCCGCGCATCGTCGCGTTCCTGAGCGACGGCGAGGATCCGTCGGTCGGCGCGCCCGACGACCTCCCCGGCACGTCCGCCGCCGCGAGGCCCGCGTGAGAGGCGCGCGCTGATGCTGCGGCCGGTCCAGGATCTCGGGTGGGCGGCGCTGCGCTTCGTCGCCGACCTCGGCGCGCTCGCGACCTTCACGCTCCAGGTGGTGCGCGCGACCGTGATGCCGCCCTGGCGCTTCCGGCTCTTCCTCGACGAGCTCTACAAGCTCGGCGTGCTGTCGCTCGTCATCATCTGCGTCTGCGGGCTCGCGGTCGGCATGGTGCTCGGCCTCCAGGGATACAATACGCTGGTGCGATTCGGCGCGGCCGAATCGCTCGGGGCGGTGGTGGGACTGAGCCTCGTCCGCGAGCTCGGGCCGGTACTGACGGCGCTGCTCGCGACGGGACGCGCCGGCTCCGCGACCGCCGCCGAGATCGGCACGATGGTCGCGACCGAACAGCTCGACGGGCTCCGCATGATGTCGGTGGACCCGGTCGACCTCGTCGTGCAGCCGAAGGTCTCGGCGATGATCGCCGTGATGCCGCTCCTCTCGGCGCTCTTCATTGTGTGCGGCCTCGCCGGCGGATATCTCGTCGGCGTGGGGCTGATGGGGCTCGACGGCGGCAACTACCTGGCGAGCCTGCAATCGGCGGTCGATTTCCGCGACGATGTCCTCGGAAGCCTGCTGAAAGCGCTCATCTTCGGCGTGCTGGTCGGCCTGATCGCGACCTATCGCGGCTACCACGCGGCGCCGACGTCGGCGGGCGTGAGCGCCGCCACGACGTCCACCGTGGTCGTCGGATCGGTCAGCATCCTCATCTTCGACTACTTCGTGACCGCCCTCTGGGGAGTGTGACCATGACTCGATCCCCCCTCCGCGACCTCGTCGTCGGCCTCTTCGTTCTCGCCGGACTCGGCGCGATCGCCTACCTCTCGATCAGCGTCGGCGGGCTCTCCTACAGCGGCCCGGGCGGCCTCACCCTCTACGCGTCCTTCGATCAGACCGGCGGGCTCAAGGTGCGCGCACCGGTGGTCATCTCCGGCGTCAAGGTCGGCCAGATCTCCGACATCGAGCTCGGCGAGGACTACCGCGCTCGAGCCACCCTCGACCTCGACCCGAATCTCGCGCTGCCGACCGATACGACCGCGTCCATCCAGACGGCCGGCCTCCTCGGCGACCGCTACGTCGCGCTCCAACTCGGCGGCGAGGAGCAGATGCTGAAGCCCGGCGACGAGATCACCTTCACCGAATCGGCGGTGATTCTCGAGCGCCTGATCGGCAAACTGGTGCACAACGCTCCCGGCGAGAGCGACACGAAGAAAGAAGAGTAGAGGAGCACCCGATGGCCCTGATGCGAACGATGCCCGCCCTGCTGATCGCGCTCGCACTCGCGGCGCCCGCCGCCGCGCGCGCGGAGGAGCAGCCGGGTGCCGACTACGACCCGTGGCAGCGCATGAACCGCGGTATCTTCTGGTTCAACGACCAGTGCGACGTCTACGTCCTCGAGCCCGTCGCCAAGGGCTGGGACGTGGTGATGCCCGAGCGCGCCGAGACCAGCATCTCCAATTTCTTCGCGAATCTGCGTTTTCCGGTGGTGATGGTGAACAACCTGCTGCAGGGGAAGCCCGGCGCGGCGGCGATCGACGTCGGCCGCTTCATGGTGAACACCAGCTTCGGCATCGCCGGTCTGTTCGACCCCGCGACCCTCTGGGGCCTGACCAAGCACAACGAGGACTTCGGGCAGACGCTCGGCGTCTGGGGCGTCCCGCCGGGGCCGTATCTCGTGCTCCCGCTCTTCGGACCGTCCAACCCGCGCGACACGGCCGGCATGCCGGTCGACTACGTGCTCAGCATCACGCCGCTCGTCCTCAACTCGTTCTGGTGGACGGGGGCCGGGGTCGTGAACGTCGTCAACACCCGGGCCCAGTACCTGGACGAGGTCCGCAACGCGAAGGAGGCGTCCCTCGACTATTACGTCTTCGCGCGGAACGCGTACTATCAGCGGCGCACGGCGCTCGTGAACGACCAACAGGAGGAGAGCGGCCAGGCGCCGACCGACGATCTCTATGACCTCAACGCCATCGAAGGCTCGAAATAGCTTCTCCGCGCTCGTCGCCGTGCTCGCGCTGGCAGCCGCCGTGCCACGCGCGGCGTGGTCGGCGGAAGACGCCGCCGCGGCCGTCGTCGAGAAGACGACGAGCGGCGTGATCGCGATCCTCCTCGACCAGAGCTTGTCGACCGAGGCGAAGCGCAAGCGCGTCGAGGACGTCGTGCTCCAGAGCGTCGACTTCGAGACGCTCTCCAAGCTCGTGCTCGCCCGCAACTGGAGCCGCTTCGACGAGGGGCAGCGCGACGAGTTCATGGACCTCTTCAAGAACCACCTCTCGATGACCTACGGACGGAACGTCGAGAACTACAAGGAAGAGAAGGTGCAGATCACCGGGACGCGGTCCGAGAGCGGCGGCGACGCCACCGTGAAGACGAAGGTCGTCCGCGGCGGCGCCAACGACATCCTGGTCGATTACCGCCTGCGCCAGAAGGGCGGAACCTGGAAGATCATCGACGTGGTGATCGAAGGCGTGAGCCTGGTCTCGAACTTCCGCTCGCAGTTTCAGGACGTCGTGTCGAACGGCGGGCCCGAGCGCCTGCTCGCCCTCCTGCGCGAGAAGAACGCCAAGGGCGAGCCGCTCAAGGCGAGCTGAGCGCGCGCGGCGCCCCGAGCGGTTGGCCGGCCTTCGCCTTCTTCTCGAGCGACTCCGCTTCGGTGCCGCCGACCATGTCGCCGACGAGCACGTATTGCCGCATCGCCTCGTGGAACGCGGCGACGGCCTTGTCGCGCTTCCCGAGCGCCGCGTAGACGTAACCGAGCGTCTTGTGGGAAGCCGCGTCGCGGGGATTCAGGCGGACGGCCGTCTCGAGCTCGGTCGCGGCGCGATCGTTCATGCCGCGCTCCGCGAACACGGCGCCGAGCTTGGCGTGGGTGGCCGCGTCGTTCGGCGACGCCGCCGCGGCCTTGGCGTAGACCTCCTCGGCACGCGCGCTCTGCCCCTGGTCTTCGAGCTCGGCGCCGAGCTCGAGCGCCGCGCTCGCCGACGTGGGATTCGCCTTCACGGCCTCCTCGAACGCGGCGAGCGCCTCGCTTCTCTTGCCGCCCTGTCGCGCGAGCAGGCCGCGCGTCACGTACACGCCCTCGAGCCCCTCGCGCGCCTCCTCCATGTTCGGATCGATGCGGATCGCCTCGTTGAAGTGCTTGATCGCGTAGTCGTTCATGCCGACCCGGACCTGGCACGTCGCGAGGTGGTAGTGCGCGAGCGCGTTTTCGGGATCCTTGTCGAGGATCTTCGAGTAGTTCGACGACGCGAGGCTCCATTGGCCACGCGACTCGAGGCTCGCGGCTTCGGAGAACAGGCGGTCGATCTCCTCCTGCGTGCCGGCGAAGGCGGGGGCCGCGAGCGTCACGAGGGCGGCGACGAGCAGCATCGAGGTGCGTCGTGGCATGAGCATGTCTCCTCTGGGGTCAACGCTGACACTGGGGACAATAGAACGAGCTCCGGCCGACGATCACGCGCCGGCGGATCACGCCGCCGCAGCGGCGGCACGGCTCACCGGCGCGCTCGTACACCCGGAACGTGTGCTGGAAAGCCCCCGGCTCGCCGCGCTCGTCGCGGTAGTCGGAGATCGACGAGCCGCGCAGCTCGATCGCCTCGGCGAGCACGCGCCCGGTCTCGGCGACGATGCGTGCGGCGTCGGCGCGCGTCACCCGCGAGGTGCGCCGGCCCGGGCGGATGCCGGCGCCGAACAAGATCTCGTTGACGTAGATGTTGCCGAGACCGGCGACCACCTGCTGGTCCATGAGCAGGCTCTTCACCGCCCGGCGTTGCCGGCGGGCGACGCCGTGCAGGAAGTCGGCGGAGAACTCGGCGGCGAGGGGCTCCGGCCCGAGCGCCGCGAGCTCGGTGAGCGCATCGGCGGGGCCGATCCGCATGAGCCCGAAGCGGCGCGGGTCGTGGAAGCGCACGGTCCGGCCGTCGTCGAGCGCGGCCACGACGTGGGTGTGAATCCGCCGCGGCTCGCTCGCCGGCAGCACGACCATCGTCCCCGTCATGCCGAGATGCACGAGCCAACTGGCGCCGTCATCGAGGTCGAGAAGCAGGTACTTGGCGCGCCGGCGCACGCGCTCGATGCGCCGCCCGGTCAGCCGGGCCGCGAAGTCGCGCGCGAGCCGCCGGCGCAGGCGGCGCTCGTGGACCTCGACCGCCGTGATGCGGCGCCCCGTAACGGCGCCGGCGAGCCCGCGCCGCACCGTCTCGACTTCGGGGAGCTCCGGCACGGGAGGCTCTAACGCGTCGACTGCGGGGTTCGTCGCGGCACACCGGCCGCGTCGAGCGCCCGCCCGACGGCGTCGGAAAGCCGCGCGAACGTCGCGAGATCGAGCGTCTCGCCGCGCGCGCGGGGATCGACGCCGGCCGCCGCGAACACCTCCTCCCAGACCGACGGGGGGAGCGCCGCGGGCTCGGTGAGCGTCTGTACGGCGTTCCGCAGCATCTTCCGACGCTGATTGAAGGCCGCGCGGACGATCGCGGCGAGGAGACGCGGCTCGGCGACCGGCACACGCGGGTTCGGCGCGAGCCGGACGCGCAGCACCTCCGAGGCGACCTGCGGGCGCGGATAGAACGCCGACGACGAGACGCGGAAGCGGCCGATCGGCTCCGCGTAGAGCTGGAAGAGCACCGACGGACCGCCGTACGCGCGTGTCCCGACCTTCGCCAGCAGCCGGTCGGCGACCTCCTTCTGCACCATGACCGTCAGGTCGGGGAACACGTGGCGCTCCTCGATCAGGCGGAAGAGGATCGGCACCGATACGTTGTACGGCAGGCTCGCGACCACCTTCACGTCGGTCTCGGGGATCTCGCCCCGCAGATCCACCTCGAGGGCATCGCCCTCGATCACCTTCACCTCGGGATGGGCGGCGAACTTGCGGCGCAGGACGATGGCCAGCCCGCGGTCGTACTCGACGATGTAGAGCCGGGCGGCGCGCACCGCGAGCACGTCGGTGAGCGCGCCGACCCCGGGTCCGATCTCGAGCACCGCGTCGCGGGCGGACACCTGCGCGAGGTCGAGCATGCGACCGATCACGCCCTGGTCGACGAGGAAGTGCTGGCCGAGGCTCTTGCGGGGCGCGAGACCTTCGCGCTGCAGGAGCGCGCGCGTTTCGGCGGCGAGACGGCTCATACCCCGATCGGCAGGGTCGCCGCCGCGTTCAGCGTGAGATCGTGACGCTCGCCGCGCAGAAGCCGCGCGCGCCCGGCGTACCCGATCATCGCCGCGTTGTCGGTGCAGTACGCGAAGCGCGGAAACGCGACGTCGAAACCGGCCGCGGTGCCCGCCTCGCTCATCGCGGTCCGCAGGCGGCTGTTGGCCGAGACGCCGCCGGACACGACGATCGTCGTCGCGCCGAGCTCCTCGGCGGCGCGCAGCGTCGGGGCGACGAGCATGTCGACGATCGCCTCCTGGAAGCTGGCGCACACGTCCTCGAGCGGGCGCGCGCCGCCGTCGAGCCCCCCTCCGGAAGCGAGCAGATACTGCCGGAGCGACGTCTTCACACCGCTGAAGCTGAAGTCGTAGCCGCCGCTCTTGAGCGCGGCGCGCGGGAAGCGGATCGCGCCGCGGTCGCCGGCGGCGGCACGCCGATCGATCTCGCGACCGCCGGGGAAGCCGAGCCCGAGCATCTTGGCGCCCTTGTCGAAGGCCTCGCCCGCCGCGTCGTCGCGCGTCCGCCCGAGCTGACGGTACCGGCCGACGCCCTCGACGAGATAGAGGCTCGTGTGCCCGCCGGAGACGAGGAGCCCCAGGTACGGAAAGGCGACGGGACGGTCCAGCAGAATCGCGAGCAGGTGGCCTTCGAGGTGATTCACGCCGACGAACGGCAGCGCGCGCTCGAAGGCGATGCCCTTCGCCACCTGCAAACCGACCAGCAGGGAGCCGACGAGTCCCGGGCCGTACGTCGCCGTGACGCCCTCGATCGCGTCGAGCCCGAGGCCGGCGTCGGCGAGCGCGCGCTCGATGACGGGGAGGATCGTCACCAGGTGCTGTCGGGACGCGAGCTCGGGCACGATGCCGCCGTATTTCCCGTGCACCATGTCCTGCGAGGCGACGATGCTCGCGCGAACGCCGCTCGCGTCGAGCACGGCCGCCGCGGTGTCGTCACAGGAAGTCTCGATGGCCAGCACGCGCATGCGTCAGGGAGCTCCGCCGCCCGTTTCCTTGCCACGTCGCGCGGCGCCTGTCAGCGCCTCCGCGGCGACGCGGTTCCCGGGCCACGCATCGAGGGAGCGGCGATAGGCGGCATCGGCCTCGGTCGTCCTCCCGGCCCCGGCGAGGAGCTTGCCGCGAAGCTCCTCGACGCGGCTCCTCCAGTAGGGCTCGTGCGCGAGCTTCTGGCCGGCGCGGTCGAGGAACCGCTGCGCCAGGTCCGGCTGGCTCATCTCGGCATGGGCGCGGGCGAGGAAGAAATACGAGTACGGCACGCGCGCATCGACCGCGATCGCGCGCTCGAGCAGCTCGATCGCGCGCGCGGTCTCGCCGGCAGCGAGACGCTGGCGACCTTCCTCGGCGAGGCGGAGCGCGTTGGCGCGGGCGGCCGGCGTGTTGGCGTCGATCTTGGCGGTGAGCGGTCCGTCATCGGGACGGACCTCGCTCGGACGGATGGGCGGAGGAGGAACCGGCGCCGCCGGTGGCCGCGCCCGCGCGATCTCGACCCGTGGACGATCGTGATCGCCCCCGCGGCTCGCGCGCGCACGCTCCGTCCGCGTGGCCGCGGACGTGCAGGCCGAGAGCGCACACGCGAGCGCCACGGTGAGCGCGAGCCCCCGATCGCACCACGTCACCTTCCGAACCATCGTCGCCACAATCCCCCTCCCTTCGGCCGCGGAGGCTCCGACTCGTCACCGGCGCCTGGCGTTCCGCGTTCGTCGAGCGCCGCGCCTCCGTGCAGCGGACAATCGGCCGTCGGCGCATCGGCTTCGAGAAATGCTTCGACGACCGTTCGCGGGCAAGCGGCAGTCGCGCGGCCGCCGCTCTCCGGATCGACCGTCGCGAGGACGATGCCTTGCGGAACCTCGAAGTCGCGCGCCGGCCGCCCGGCGGTCGCGCGTCGCATGAAGGCGCTCCAGATCGGCAACGCCGCCTGCGCGCCCGAGAGCCCGAGCGACTGCCGTCGATCGAAGCCGACCCAGACGACCGTCACGAGGTCCGGCGTGTATCCGGCGAACCAGGCGTCGCCGTAGTCGTTGGTGGTACCGGTCTTGCCGGCGGCGGGGATCCGAAAACCGAGGGTCCGGGCCGCGCTGCCGGTCCCACGGTCGATCGCGCCCTCGAGGACGTGGGTCACGAGATACGTGGCCTGCGGCGACACGACGCTCGCGATGTCGAGCGGCCGCCCCTCGATCAAGGTGTCGCGCTCGTCCGCGACCTGGGTGATCGCGCGCGGCGTCGTCCGCTGCCCCTGGCTCGCGAACACGGCGTAGACCTCCGCGACCACGAGCGGCGTCGTCTCGAGCCCGCCGAGCACGATGGCAGGAAGCGCCGGCAGCGGCCCGGGAAAGCCGAGGTGCTCCGCGGCGTCGAGGACGCGCGGCAGCCCGATCTCGAACGCGAGGCGCGCGGTGGCCGCATTCAGGCTGTCCTCGAGGGCCTCGCGCGCCGTCACCATGCCGCGATAGCGGTCCTTGTAGTTGCCCGGCGTCCAGGTGCGGCCCTCGTAGGTCCACGCGAACGCCGCATCCTCCAGGCGCGAGGTCGGCGTGAAGTGCGGTTCGCCCGCGTCGGGGTCGAAGGCGGCATAGTACACGACCGGCTTGAACACCGAGCCGGGCTGACGGGCAGCGTCGGTCGCGCGATTGAACTGGGTGATGCGGTAGTCGCGCCCGCCCACCATCGCCTTGATCTCGCCGGTCGCCGGGTGGATCGCGACGAGCGCCCCTTCGAGCTGCTCCTCGGGCTCGTCGCGACGCAGCTTCGGGTGGAGCCGCTCGAGCTCGGCGAGCCCGTCCCGCACGGCCGCCTCGGCGGCCGCCTGCATCTCCCCGTCGAGCGAGGTGAAGACGCGGAGGCCTTCGGCCGTCAACGCTTCCGGCGGATATGCGTTCTGCAGCTGACGCCGGACCGTATCCACGAAGTACGGGGCGTTGGTGCGGTCGGTCACGTACGGCCGGAGCGCGAGCGGCTCGGCGCGCGCGGCCTCCGCCTCCTGCGGCGTGATCGCGCCGTGCTCCGCCATCGCCGTGAGCACGACGTCGCGCCGCGCCTGCGCCCGCATCGGGCTCCGGAAGGGCGAGTTGGCGTTGGGCGCGCGGATGAGACCCGCGAGGAGCGCCGTCTCGCCGATCGTGAGATCGGAGAGCTGCTTTCCGAAGTAGAACTGCGCGGCTTCGGCCACGCCGAAGATCCCCTTGGCCCCACTCTGCCCGAGGTAGATCTCGTTGAGATAGTGCTCGAGGATCTGCTCCTTCGCGTAGCGCCGCTCGGTGACGATCGCCATGAGGAGCTCGCGCGCCTTGCGGCTCCACGTGCGCTCCTCCGTCAGGAAGAAGTTCTTCATCAGCTGCTGCGTGAGCGTGCTGCCCCCCTCGACGACGCGGCCGGCGGCGACGTTCCGCACGAGGGCTCGCACGACCCCCCGCACGTCGATGGCGCCGTGCTCGAAGAACCGGCTGTCCTCGGCAGCGAGAACCGCTTGCACCAAGCGCGGCGGGATCTCGGCGAGCGTCACCACGGAGCGCTCCTCCCACACCTGATCGTAGAGCCCGGCGAGCGGCTCGGGCTCGAGCCGCGCGTCGAAGACCTCCTCGTCGGTCACGAGGTCGCCGATACGGGTGACGACGCCGTGATCGAGCGTCAGGCGGAGCGCGCGGCCGGTCTCGGGATGAAGCGGATAGCGGAACGCGTGCAGGTGGACGTCGAGCGACTCGCCGCCGGGATCGCGGTGGAACTCGCCGCGGCCGCGCACGACGTCGACCTCGCGATACCCGAGGCGCTTCAAGCGCTCGAGCACCCCCGTTCCGGCGATCTCGAGCCCGGGATAGAGCGCGAAGGCGCCCGTGTAGACGCGCGACGGCACCGCCCAGGCGCGGCCGTCGAGCTTCGCCGCGACGGTGCGCTCGAGGGTGCGATACGCGGCCGTGGCGTAGACGAGCGCGGCGGCCGCCAGCGACGCCGGCACCGCGAACGCGATCCAGCGACGAGAGCGCGGCGGCCTCATGGGGATCGACCACCGGGACCGGCGCGCGCGGGGCGCGGCGCGATCCCGGCGCTCGCGCTCATGTGGGGGGCTTCAACGCCAAGAAGATCGTGTTGTCGCCGCGGCGGACCAACAAGAGCACGTTCTTGCCCTTCTCGACCTTCTTGAGCGCGGCCTTGTAGTCGCCGACGTCCTCGACGGCCTGCCGGTTCACCTCCAGGATCACGTCGCCGCGCCGGATGCCCGCCTCGTCCGCGGCCGAGCCGGACTCGACGCTGCTCACGACGACGCCCTTGGTCTCGGTGACGCCGAGGTTCTCGGCGATCTCCGGCGTGAGCGTCTGGACGCTCAGCCCGAGCTTCTCGCTGTCGCCCGCGCTCGCGAGCTGCGCCTCGTCGTCCTGGAGCTCGGCGATCGTGACCGTGAACTCCATCGACTCCTTGTCGCGCATCACCTTGAGGGTGACCTGCTTGTCGAGCGGTGTGCGCGCGACCAGCATCGGCAGCTCGTTCGACTCGCTCACCGGATGGCCGTCGAACTCGACGATGACATCGCCCACCTTCACGCCGGCCGCCGCGGCGGGGCCGCTGGCGACGACGTCGGCCACGAGCGCGCCACGCGCCTGATCGAGGCCGAGCGACTCGGCGATCTCGGGCGTCACCTTCTGGATGAGCACGCCGAGCCAGCCGCGCGTGACCTTGCCCTTCTCGCGCAGCTGCGGAACCAGCTCCTTCGCAAGATTCACCGGAATCGCGAAGCCGATGCCGATGTTGCCGCCGGTGCGGCTGAAGATCGCCGAGTTGATCCCCACCACCTCGCCCCGCAGGTTCAGCAGCGGCCCCCCGGAATTGCCGGGATTGATGGCGGCGTCGGTCTGAATGTAGTCGTCGTAGTTGCCGGCGCCGATGAAGCGTCCCTTGGCGCTCACGATACCCGACGTTACGGAGTGGTCGAGGCCGAACGGATTGCCGATCGCCATCACCCACTCACCGACGCGCAGCGTGTCGGAGTCGCCGAGCGTCACGGCCGTGAGGCCGCTCACGCCGTCGATCTTCAGCAACGCGAGGTCGGTCTTCGGATCCTTGCCGACGAGGGTCGCCTTGTGCTCCTGCTCGTTGTCGAGGCGGACGACGATCTCGTCGGCGTTCTCGACCACGTGGTTGTTGGTGAGGATGTAGCCCTCGGGGTCGATGACGAAGCCCGAGCCGAGGCTGCGTTGCGGCTGCTGCCGCTGCCGCGGGCCCGGACCGAAGAAGCGCTCGAAGGGCTCGGTGAAGTCGCGCGGATCGCCTTCGCCGAAGGGCCATTGCGGACCGGGTTGACCGGGGCCGCGGAAGCGCGGCGTGTCCGCCTGCTCCGTGCGCTGCGCACGCGTCGAGATGTTGACGACGACGGGGCTCAGCCGTTCCGCGAGCGAGGCGAAATCGGGCGCGATGATCACCGCGCCCGTCGCCGGCGCGACGAGTCCGGCGGGGCTCGGCGCCGACGCCTCCGCGACGGGAGCGTTCGCGGCCGGCGCGCGCGCGATCGCGGGCTTCGCCGCCGGCGCCCCGACCGTACCCTGTTTGCGCCCCGGCAAGCCGAACTGCAACGTCGCGGCAACGCCGACGATGATGCCGATCGCGAGCGCGAGCAGCGCTCCCCTCATGGTACGCACCGTGAATTCACCTCCTGGAGCGCCGCGGTGGAGCGATCCGACGCGGCCGCGATTCGGCTCGCCCCCGCGATTTCGTCCATCACCGGGGCTGGTTGCCAGCACACCGCCTCTCGAACTACCCGAATGCGGGGGCTAGCGTTTACGGGACACCTCGACGTAGCGCATGCGCAGATCGTAGAGCATCGACGAGAGCAGCTGGTCCTCGGCGGGCTCGAGATTGCCCGTCGTCTTGTCGCGCAGGACACCGAGCAGGTCGATCATCTGCTTCGCGGCCGACAGATCCGATCCGTGCGGCGCTTCCGGACCCGGAATCTCCCCGAGGTGCATGAGGGCCTGCGTGGAGAGGCCCATGACGAACGTCGTGAAGTTGATCTCGTGCGGCGGCGGCTCGCCGTCCGCGGGGCGCTGCGGCTCGGCCGCGGCCGCCGACACGGGCTCGGGCGCCGGTGCCCCACGCTTCTCTTCGGCCGGCTCCGCGCCGTCCACGAACCGACGCCGATCGGAAACCTTGAAGCCGCGCGACGGCTGCCCTTCTTCGTCCTTGCCCATCTTGGCGTCTACCTGGCCGCGTGCCCGAGCTCGGCAGCGACCCGTTGCAGCCGCTCGATGCGTTGCTCGAGCGGCGGGTGAGTGCTGAAGAGATTCTGCAGCATCGAAGCGCGCAGCGGATTGACGATGAACATATGCGCCGTCTGCGGGCTCGCGTCGAGGGGGATCGCGGCCGAACCGCCCGCGATCTTGCGCAGCGCCGAGGCCAGCGCCTCCGGATCGCGCACGAGCCGCGCGCCGGTGTCGTCCGCCTGGAACTCCCGCGACCGCGAAATCGCCATCTGGATCAGCATCGCGGCGAGCGGCGCGAGGATCATCGTGACGACGAGGCCGAGCGCGCCGCCGCCCTGGTCCCGCTCCTCGCGGCGGCCGCCGCCGAACAGCATCGCCCATTGCGCCATCCGGGCGAGCATCATGATCGCGCCCGCGAGCGTCGCGGCGATCGAGCTGATGAGGATGTCGCGGTTGGTGACGTGGGCGAGCTCGTGCGCCAGCACGCCCTGCAGCTCGCGCCGCGTGAGCAGTCGGCGGATGCCCGCCGTCACCGCAACGGCCGCATGGTGCGGGTTCCGGCCCGTCGCGAACGCGTTCGGCGACTCGCTCGGGATCAGGAAGAGCCGCGGCATCGGCATCTGGTTCTGCTGCGCCAACGTCTTCACGATGGCGTACAGCTCGGGGTCGTCTTGCTCGCGAATCTCCTGCCCGCCGTACATGGCGATGACGATCCGATCGGAGAACCAGTAGCTTCCGAAGTTCATGACCGCGGCGAACACGAGGGCCGTCGCAGCTCCCTGGGGCCCCCCGAGCAACTGCCCGATCCAGACGATCAATCCGGTGAGCGCGGCGAGGAGCACTGTCGTACGCAACGTATTGTTCATGGGGCGACCTCGATGACGCGATGACGAATCCCGGGCGGGTGTTTCGGCCAGACGCCGGATCGGGGCGAGTGGCGGAGGACGCGGAGCACCCGCACCGGCGCGGCAAATGTGACCATGCGATGGATTCGCGGGGACGCTAATGCCGGGGCTTGGGGGTGTCAAGCTACGGTGGCGCTTTGAGCGAACCGAGACGCGACCGGACCTCGCGTACGACCGCGTCGAGGGCGCGTCGCCCGACCTCGACCGCCTCCAGCCGGCCGCCGAGCGGGCGCCAGCGCGCCGCCCGCGTCTCCGTGAACAGCACCACGCCGGCGCGCGCGAGCGCACCCGCGAGGTGGCTCATGCCCGAATCGTTGCCGAGCCAGCGCGGGGCGCTCGCGATCAACGCCGCGGCATCCGTGATGGCGAGGTGGACGAGCGGCGGCCGTCCGAACGCGCGCCACGTGCCGGCGCGTGCCTCCTCCGCCGGGCCGAGCAGCACGACGACCTCGCCGCCCGCCGCCTCCCAGGCATCGGCGACGCGGCGGAAGCCCTCGAGCGCCCACACCTTCCCGGGAGCGCCCGCGCCGGGGTGCAGTACGAGGCGGCGCGCCTCCGGCCCCCGCCACGGAAGCGGCAGCGACGACGGCGGCGCCGTCGCGCGCGGTACGCCGACGCGCGGCACGACGCCGAGCGCGGTCGCGTAGTCGACGCTCGCATGGTGCGGCGCGTCCGCGCGCGGAACCTCGTGGAGCGCGAACGGAACACCGAGCGCCGCCAGCCGACGCGACACCGCACCGTCGCGGTCGCCCCGTCGCAGCCAGGCGTGGACGCGATCGACCGTCCGCAGTCGCTCCGCGAGCGACGCGTCGAGCGCGCCCCCGAAGAGCGAAGCCATCGCCGCGCCGTCGATCGGCGGCCCGAGCTCGGCGTCTGGGAGCACCATGCGCGCGACGGGGAGCAGCGCGCGCTGCACGCAGAGCTCCACGCGCTCCCCGCGGGTCGCGATCGCGGCGAGCGCGGGCGCGAGCATGCAGAGGTCTCCGAGCGCGCCCGGATAGAGCACCATGTGACGCACTCAGCGCCTCACGCCGCGGGTCGCGTCGCGTTGACTGGTCCGGAAAACGACGGCTATCATCCGCCGCTCATGTCGTCGTCCGCGGTCACCGCCGACTCCCTCCTCGATCTGGTCGGCAACACCCCGGTCGTGCGATTGAACCGGATCGTCCCGCAAGGCTCCGCGGAGATCTGGGCGAAGCTCGAGTCGTTCAACCCGGGCGGAAGCGTGAAGGACCGCATCTGCCTCGCGATGATCGAGGAGGCCGAGCGCACGGGCCGGCTCCGACCGGGCGCGACGATCGTCGAGCCGACCAGCGGCAACACCGGCATCGGCCTCGCGCTCGTATGCGCGATCAAAGGGTACCACCTCATCCTCACGATGCCGGACACGATGAGCGAGGAACGTCGCAGCCTGCTGACCGCGTACGGCGCGAGGCTCGTGCTCACGCCCGACACCCGTGGCATGCACGGCGCCATCCGCAAAGCGGAAGAGATCGTCACCGAGCACCCCGACTACTTCATGCCGCAGCAGTTCGCGAATCCGGCGAACCCCGAAGTGCACCGCCGAACGACCGCGCGCGAGCTTCTCGGACAGTTCGACCGCATCGACGCCTTCGTGGCGGGCGTCGGAACGGGCGGCACGGTGACGGGCGTCGGCGAGGTGTTGCGCGAGCACGTGCCCGGGATCCTCGTCGTCGCCGTCGAGCCCGCCGCCTCCCCGGTGCTCTCGGGTGGAGAGCCCGGATTCCACACGATCCAGGGATGGGGCGCCGGCTTCGTGCCCGAGATCCTCAACACGAAGGTGTACCACGAGGTGATGGCCGTGACGGACGCGGCGGCAGCCGCCTGCACGCGCCGCCTCGCCCGCGAAGAAGGCATCCTCGGCGGCATCTCGTGCGGCGGGGTGTGCGTCGCGGCGCTGGAGATCGCGAAGCGCCTCGGCCCCGGGAAGATCGTGGTGACGGTCTTCCCCGATACGGGCGAGCGCTACCTCACGACGGACCTCTTCCACGCCGAAGGCATCTGACCCATGCGCGAGGACGCGCTCGCGGCCAAGCTCGCCGCGCTACGCGCCGGCCTGAACGAACTCGGCGCGACGCTGCTCGCCTTCTCGGGCGGCGTCGACTCGTCGTTCGTCCTGCGGATCGCCCACGAAGTCCTCGGCGGCCGCCTGACCGCGCTCACCTCCGTCTCGCCGACGAATCCCGAGCACGATACGTCGCACGCGGTCGCGCTCGCGCGCTCGCTCGGCGTGCGACACCTGCTGATCCCGTCGAACGAGCTCGAAGTGCCGGGCTATGCCGCCAACCCGACGAACCGCTGCTACCTCTGCAAGAACCGCCTCTACGAGATCTGCGCCGCGGAGGCTCGGCGGCTCGGCATCGCGTCCATCATCGACGGCGTGAACGCCGATGACCTCGCCGACTACCGGCCGGGCCTGCGCGCGGCGGACGAGCGCGGCGTCCGCCATCCGCTGGTCGATTCGGGCATCGGCAAGGAGCACGTACGCGCCTTGAGCCGGGCGCACGGGCTCGCGAGCTGGGACCGTCCCGCCAGCCCGTGCCTGTCGTCCCGATTTCCGTACGGGACCGCGATCACACCGGAAAGCCTGCGCATGGTGGCGACCGCGGAGGACGGACTCCGGACGCTCGGTTTTCGGACGCTCCGCGTCCGCTTCCACGGCACGTTGGCGCGCGTCGAGATCGACGCCGCCGAGCTGCCGCACCTCGCGGATTCCACGCTCCGGACCGCGCTCGTGGCCGTCGTCCGCGCGGCGGGATTCGCGTCCGTGGAAATCGATCCGCAGGGGTTCCGGTCCGGCAGCCTGAACGCGGGGCTCAGCGGACGAGTGCACCCCTGACGAAGAAAGTTCAGCCAGCGGAAGCCGCGAGCACGCGCTCCGCCCAGGCCAGATCTTCCCGCGTCGTGATCTTCCGGTTGCTCGGGTGCCCCGGCACGATGGCCACCTCGACGCCGAGGCGCTCGACGAGTGCGGCATCGTCGGTCGCCACCTCGTCGCGCGGGGCCTCGACATGCGCGCGGCGGAGCAGATCGGCGGCGAAGACTTGCGGTGTCTGCGCGAGCCAAAGATCGGCGCGCGGAACGGTCGCGACGATCCGCCCGTCGCGCACGCGCTTCACCGAATCGAGCACCGGCGTCGCGAGGATCGCGGCCCCCGTCGTCCGCGCCGCGGCGATACACGCAGCGACGTCGGTGGAGCGCACGAGCGGACGCGCGGCGTCATGCACGGCCACGATCGCGCAGCTCGGGTCGAGCGCGGCGATGCCTCTCGCGACCGAGCGCTGCCGCTCCGCACCGGCCGACGCGAACCGGATGGGCAACGCGAGGGACTCGAGCATCCGCGCGCAGCGTTCGCGCTCCTCGTCGGCGACGACGACGATCAGACGCGCGATGTCGGGAACGCCGACGAAGCGGCTCGCCGCCACCGCGAGCATCGGACGTCCGCCGAGCGGCTGGAACTGCTTCGGAACGGCACCGCCGAAGCGCCGTCCGGTACCCCCCGCGACGAGGATGACCTCGACGTCGGACATCGGATCCACGCCTCAATGGGCGAAGATCGTCTTCAGCTCCTCCATGATCTTGTCCTCGGAGTGCGACTTGGCGATCGCGAGCTCCTTCACCAGGAGGTTGCGCGCCGTGTCGAGCATCTTGCGCTCGCCGAATGACAGTTCCTTGTCGCCCTTGAGGACGAAGAGGTCGCGCAGCACCTTGGCGATCTCGAGGACCGAACCGGTCTTGATCTTCTCGGTGTACTCGCGGTAGCGGCGATTCCACGTCTGCTGGTCGATCTCGACCTTCTTGTCCCGCAGGATCTTGTAGACCTTCGCGACCATGTCGCGGCCGATGATGCGGCGCAGACCCACGCTCCCGACGTTCTCCGTCGGGATCATGATGGTCATGTCGCTGTCGAGAATGCGCAGCATGTAGAACTTGCGGGCGGTACCGGAGATCGTCTTCGTCTGGATGCTCTCGATGACGCCGACGCCGTGCGCCGGATAGACGACCTTCTCACCGACCTTGAACGTATTGGTCACGCTGGCTCCTCCGTTGGGACCGAAACCGCAGTTTCCGAGTGTAGCGGAGCCCGGGCCGTAAGTCAATCGTTTTTCGGTGCAGCGGATGTCCTAACTATCTAACTCCATTGAGCTTCCGCCACGCCGGCAGCGCGTAAGTCATCCTCCCGCTGGTGCCCGCAAGGTACCGATCCACTGATTCACGTCGGCGCAACCGCGGCGCCGGAGGCCGGCCGCGATCCCCGCCGCGATGCGTTCGGTGGCCCGCGGGTCCGTGAGCGACGCCGTGCCGACCTGGACCGCCTTGGCCCCGACCAGAAGGAACTCGAGCGCATCGTCGGCGTCGCCTATGCCGCCCATGCCGATCACGGGGATCTTCACCGCCCGCACCGTGTCGTGGACCATCCGCAGGGCGATGGGCTTGATGGCGGGGCCCGACAGACCGCCCGTGCCGTTCGTCAGCACCGGCCGACGGGTCTCGAGGTCGACGGCGAGACCGAGGAAGGTGTTGACGAGGCTCACGGCGTCCGCGCCCTCCTCCTCGGCGACGCTCGCGAACGCGGTGATGTCGGTGACGTTCGGGGAGAGCTTCACCCAGAGCGGCAGCCGACATCGCGCCCGCACCGAGCGGACGACCTGCCGGGTGAGGTCGGGATCGGTAGCGATGATCCGCCCCCATTCCCGCTTGTTCGGACAGGACACGTTGATCTCGACGGCCGCGAGCCCCTCGGCGTCCGAGAGCCGCGCCGCCACTTCCGCGAATTCCTCGGGCGCGTGTCCCCAGCAGTTGGCGACGATCGGCGTGTCGATCTCGCGGAGCAGCGGGAGCTTCTCCTCCACGAACGCGCGGACACCGACGTTCTGGAGCCCGATCGCGTTCAGCATACCCGCCGACGTCTCCAGGATCCGGGGCGCGGGGTGACCGCGGTGCGGCTCCAGCGAGAGCCCTTTCACCACGATGGCGCCGATCGCGGTGAGGTCCATCACCCCGGCGAACTCGAGGCCGTATCCGAAGGTCCCGGACGCGGCGATCACGGGATTGCGCAACGTCAGGCCGCCTCCGACGTCGACCGCGAGACGGGGCTCAGCCATCGCGCAGCGGCAGGCGGAGAATCAGGGCGTCCTCGCCCCGCCCGTAGTAGTCGAGCCGCTCGCCGACTTGCTCGAAACCGAACCGCTCGTACAAGCGACGGCCGGCGTCGTTGCCGCGACGGACCTCCAACGTCACCGCTTCGGCGCCGTGGCGCCGCGCTTCCTCGATCACTTCGCGCATGAGCGCCGCCCCGAGGCCGCGGCCGCGCGCCCGGGGATCGACCGCCACGTTCAATACGTGCATCTCATCGGCGACGACCCACCGGCAAACGTACCCGGCGACGTGTCCGTCGGCATCACACGCGAGCCGGATACGGGAGAAGCGCACGGCGAGCTCCTGGAGGAACAGCGGACCCGTCCAGGGATGCGCGAAGGAGACGCGCTCAATCGCCACGACTTCGGGCACGTCCTCCGCGACCATGTCGCGGAAGACCCACGTGTACGTCGACGCGACGGAAGTACGAGAGCACGTGACCTCCATCGCGTACCGGTCCTGACGATCTCCCAACGGGCGCGATTGTGCGCGCCTGCACGACGCACTGTCAACGTGCAGGCGGCGCGAAGAGCCGCGTTGCCCGGTCCATCGATCGTATGGTAGGCGACCCGCTCGATCGGTCCGCGGCAGCGCGGAGAGGGGTGGATGCGAATGTTCAGGAGGCAACGCGCAGCGCTCGTCATCGCAGCGATCGTGTTCGGGTGGGTGGGCCGCGCCGACGCCGGTCACATGCTCTTCGACGTCGCGGATCGCCGCCTCCTGGAAGCCTCCGACGTGGACACCACGATCCCGCCGGGTCGCATCGCAGATCTGTTGCTCGTCACCGTACTGCGCGAGCGTATCGCGTCCGGCGACCTCTCGTTCGCGGACCGCGTGACGGTACTGCCGGTGGCCGGGGATCGCGGACCCCGTTTGAGCGCCCAGGAGCCGGTCGAGGTCGGCGAGCTCCTGCAACTGCTCCTTCTCAGCGACTCGCGAACGGCGGCGAAGACGCTCGCCTGGGCGGCGGGTCCGAGCATCGGGCGGTGCCTCACCCGCATGCAGCAACTCGCCAAACGGCTCGGCCTCGCCCACACGAGCGTCGCGAACGACTGGCCCTTCGCGGCGTCCCTCACGAGCGGCGGCGGTGCGGGTCAGCAAGGAGCGACCACCGCGCGCGAGCTCGGGCGCCTGGCGTTGATCGTGGTGACGGACGCCGAGTTGCGGCGACGGCTCGACCTCGATGGCGTGCCGATCTCGAACGGCGGACTTATCGTGCGCGCCACCGATCCCTTGATCGCCGTCGAACCGACCGTCGCCCCGACGGCGGCGGCGGCGACCGCGCGCCTCGCACTGGTGGAACGCGACGGCCTCGAGCTCCTCGTCGTAGCGACCGGGCCGCGCTCGACGGACGAGCTCGCAGCGACGATCGCCCACGGCTTTCAGCGCTACCGGCGGATCGAGCTCGTCCACGAGGGGCAAGCCGTCGGGCCGACGGTGCGCGTGCGCGGCGGAATCATCCCCACGTTCAAGGCGGTCGCCGCCGAAGGATGGGCGCTCACCACGCAACAGGCTTCGCCGCCGGCGCTCGCCTTTCGGCTGCAGCTGCCGGCGGAGATCGCCGCCCCCGTCGAGGTACGCCAGGCGGTCGGGGAGCTCGTCGTCGAGCAGGAAGGCCGCCTGCTCGCCGTGGTGCCGCTGGTGGCGCCGCAGGCCATCGCACCGAGCGGCTGGCTCGACACCGCCCACCGCGGCGACCTCCCATGAGGCCGGAGCGCGCCGAGCGACGACGGTGCGCGGACTACTCGGTGCGCTCCTTGTCCGGCGCCGCCTTGTCGCCTTCGTCACGCTGCGCCCGTCCCGACTCCCCGCGCGGGGTCCGCACGAGCGCCTCGAGATCGTACAGATACCAAGCGTCGTCCACGCGATCGTAGCGCCACACGCGGCCGGTCTGGCTGTCGAGCACGAATGTCCCCTGTTCGGCAGCTCCGCCGAACGTGTACCGCGCGTTCTCGTGGGCTTGCGCCTGCGCCGTCGACGCTGCCAGCAACAGCAGTGCCGCGACCAACCCGCCTCTCATGGGGAACCTCGTCAAGCGCCTCGGATCGATCATCGTGAACGGCGCAAATTGCGCCTGCTGTAGCCGAAGCGTTGTGGCAGTGCAAGCGAGGATGCGACGGAAACATCCGCGATCCGGGCTCTTGCATGCGCGATCGGAATGCTTACACTCGCGGCGCTCTCTCGGAACCAACCACGACACTCGAAAGGAGTTCTCTCATGGGCGCCAAGACCGTCCATCTGCACGATCGAGCCCGCGACGGCATCCTGGCCGGCGTCAACGTGCTCGCCGACGCCGCGAAGGTCACCCTCGGACCGCGTGGCCGAAACGTCCTCCTCCAGCGCAGCTTCGGCGCGCCCTTGATCACCAAAGACGGCGTCACGGTCGTCAAGGAGATCGAGCTCGAAGGCAAGTTCGAGAACATGGGGGCCATGCTGGTCCGCGAGGTCGCGAGCAAGACGTCCGACGTTGCCGGCGACGGCACGACGACCGCGACCGTGCTCGCACAGGCGATCGTCCGCGAAGGCCTCCGACTACTCGCCGCCGGTTACGACCCCATGAACCTCAAGCGCGGCATCGATCTCGCGGTGGAGCGCGCCGTCGAGCACATCAAGAGCCAGAGCAAGCCGGTCAAGGACCGCGAGCGCATCGCGCAGGTCGGGACGGTATCCGCCAACGGCGACGCCACGATCGGCAGCCTCCTCGCCGAGGCGATGGACAAGGTCGGCAAGGAGGGGGTGATCACCGTCGAGGAAGCGAAGGGACTCGAAACCACCCTCGATGTCGTCGAGGGCATGCAATTCGATCGCGGCTACCTGTCACCGTACTTCGCCACCAACGCCGAAAAGATGCTGGTCGAGGTCGACGAGCCCTACATCCTCTTCCACGAGAAGAAGATCTCCAATATGCGCGACCTCGTGCCCCTCCTGGAGCGCATCGCCCAGAGCGGCCGGCCGATCGTGCTCGTCGCCGAGGAGATCGAAGGCGAAGCCCTCGCCACCCTCGTCGTCAACAAGATCAGGGGCAGCCTCAAGTGCGCGGCCGTGAAGGCCCCGGGATTCGGCGACCGCCGCAAGGCGATGCTCGAAGACATGGCGATTCTCACCGGCGGCAAGGTGATCGCCGAAGAGCTCGGCCTCAAGCTCGAGAACGTGACGCTCAACGATCTCGGGCGGTGCAAGCGCCTCGTGATGGATAAGGACAACACGACCATCGTCGGCGGCGCGGGCAAGAAGGACGCGATCCAGGCGCGCATCGCCCAGATTCGCGCCCAGATCCAGGAAACCACCTCGGACTACGACCGCGAGAAGCTGCAGGAACGGCTCGCCAAGTTGGCCGGAGGCGTCGCCGTGCTTCGGGTCGGGGCTGCGACCGAGGTCGCGATGAAGGAGAAGAAGGCGCGCGTCGACGACGCCATGCACGCCACCAAAGCGGCGGTCGAGGAGGGCATCGTCCCCGGCGGCGGCGTCGCCCTCCTGCGGGCGCAGAGCGCGCTCGCGGATGTCAAGGTCGAGGGCGACCTCGCGGTCGGCGTCGGTATCGTTCGGCGCGCGATGGAAGAGCCGCTCCGACAGATCGTGCACAACGCCGGGGGTGAGCCGTCGGTCGTGGTCAACCGCGTGCGGGAAGGCAAGGACGACTTCGGCTACAACGCCCTCGCCGGCACGTACGAGCCGCTGGCGAAAGCGGGCGTCATCGATCCGGCCAAGGTGGTGCGGTCGGCCCTGCAAAACGCCGCGAGTGTCGCGAGCCTCCTGATCACCACCGAGGCCGCCATCGCGAACAAGCCGGAGAAGAAGAGCGGGGCGCCCGCCGGCGGAGGCGAGGAAGACTACGGAGACGACTACTGACCGCGGATGAGGCGAAGACGCGGCATAGGCGGTCGGCGTCAGCTTGCGACCGTTGATATTCTGTGCCAAACGCAATCGAGTTGGAGCAACGTCGTGAGGCGTGCAATTCCAAGGAGGTGAGAACGATGCGGAACGGGAAAATCAGGGTTGCCGGAGTCGCGGCCGCGATCATGCTGACGTCGACGCTCGGCATGGGTTGCGCGAAGGATTCGTCGAAGGCGCTGTCGGCGGCGGACCGCTCCGAGGCGGCCGCTGCGAAGGCCGAGTCCGCGGCGTCGCGCGCCGAGGCGGCGGCCGGCCGTGTCGAGGACGCGGCCCGTCGCGCCGAGGCGGCGGCTCAGAAGGCCGAAGCCATCTTCATGAAGCATATGCGCAAGTAGCGACTCGGGGTCCTGAACATGGAGTTCAGAAAGGGCGGCGTCCTTCGGGACAGCCGCCTTTTTTGTTTCAAGCGTCGAACGTGACGATCGTCTTGAGGGCGGACGTCATCGCGGCCGTCCGATACGCCTCGGCCACCTGCTCGAGCGGGAACTCGTGCGTGACGACCTGGGCCCGCCGCACCACGCCGCGCTCGATCAGGTCGAGCGCCTCACGCGTGTCGTTCGGCCCGCACGAATAGCTCGGCACCAGGCGAATCTCCCGGAAGTAGAGGTCGTGCGGAACGATCGCGAGGCGATCGTCGGGTCGACCCGCCGTGAAGAAGACGGCGGTCGCGCCGCGGCCGGCAAGGCGAATCCCGAGCTCCATGGCCTCGACGCTGCCCGGTCCAATGATCACGGCGTCGGCCATGTCGCCCCCGGTGAGCTCGCCGACGGCTTCCACCGGGTCGCGCTCGTCGACGTGGACGACCGCGTGCGCTCCGAGCTCGCGCGCGCGGTCGAGGCGGAACGGCACCCGGTCGAGGCCGATGACCTGCGCCGCACGGGCATGACGCGCGAGAACCACGTGGAGCTGCCCCATGATCCCGAGCCCGATCACGACGACGCGCTCGCCGCCACGCAGCGCCGCGCGACGGATCGATTTCACCGTGCATGCCAGCGGCTCGATCAGCGCGGCGTCGGCGAACGTCACGTGCGCGGGCAAGCGCAACGTATCGGCGCTCACCTGACCGGCGGGCACCGCGAAGTACTCCGCCATGCCGCCGGGAACGAGCTTGCCGCTACGCCACGCGAGGCACTGCACGTACTCGCCGCGCGCGCACAAGCGGCAGGTCATGCACGGCGCGTGATGATGCACGAAGACGCGCTCGCCGGGCCGGAAGTCCACGACGTCGGGTGCGACCGCCGCCACCTCGCCCGCGGGCTCGTGCCCGAAGACGAGCGGCGCTTTGCGCTGCATGTACCAGCCCATGATGTCGCCGGTACAGATCCCGCACGCGCGCGTGCGCACCAGGATCTCGCCGGAACCGAGCGGCGGTACGTCCATCTCGGTGACGTCGACCGAGAGATCCCGGTCGAGGCGAGCGGCACGCATGGTGCGGGGGATCATGGGAGAGCGCGCGGCGCCTTCCGCGAGCGAACGTGAATCACGCGCCTTGCGGCACGAGCGCGTACTTGATGCCCTGACCTTGCTGCAGAAGGCTCAGCACCTGATGCAGCTCCGGAAAGGAGTAGGTCCCGGTGATCAGCGGACGACCGTCGATGTGTCCTTCGCCAAGCAGCGATTGTGCCTTGCGCACGTCGCGCGGCGTGAAGTGGAAGGGGCTCATCAGCGTGATCTGATCGTAGTGCAGTCGCGCCGTATCGAAGGAAACGCGGGTGCCGGACGGGCAACCGCCGAACAGCACGACGGTACCGCCGCGCCGCGCGTAGTGGATGGCCTGCTCCCACACGCTCGGCTGTCCCGTGCACTCGATCACGACATCCGCACCGCGGCCCTGGGTGGCGTCGAGGATCTCTGCCTGCGCCTGGTCCGGCTCGGACGCCAGGATCACCTTGGCGCCGAGATCCTCGGCCATCTGCGCACGGTACTGACGCCGTCCGAGCACGATCACGTCGTGCACACCCGACGCCTTCAGCACCAACAGATGCAGCAGGCTGATCGCTCCCGCGCCGATGATCAGCACGGTGTCGTCCGCTCGCACCCGCAGGCGGTCGATCGCATGCACCACGCACGACAGCGGCTCGAGAAGCGCGGCTTCGGCGTACCCGAGCGAGTCCGTCTTCGGAAACATGTTGGTCTCGACGACCGCCGCGGGCAGCTTCACGTACTCGGCGTAGGCCCCGAGCACCATGTTCTCCATGACAGTCGTACAGAGATTCTCTTGCTCGTGTCGGCAGTAGTAGCAGGTCTTGCAGGGAGCGGTTGGCACCGCCATCACCGCATCGCCCTCACGGAAGCCGCGGACGCCCTTCCCCGCGAACGCGACGTCACCCGCGAACTCGTGCCCGAAAAGCGTCGGCATCGGCATCTTCGGATGGCCGCGCAGAAAGGCCTTGAGGTCGGTTCCGCAGGTGAGCGCCGTCGATACCCTCACGACGACCTCACCGGGCCCGGGTACGGGCGTATCGACCTCTTCGTAAGAGATCTTCCCGGGCTCGAGCAGAAGATGTGCCAACATATGACCCGCCACGCCCCCCTGGTGCCGGCAACTCGCCGGAGCGCGCCGGCGACGCAATTCGCTCTCGTCTACTGACGGGGTACCACCTTGTCAAGGCGAACGGCCCGTGTCGACGATTCACGCGCGTCACGAACGGCGGACCTTCTCCTCGAGTCGCTTCAGCACGACGTCCGGCACCAGACCTTCGACGTCCCCGCCCAACGTAACGACTTCTTTGACAAGACGCGAGCTCGTATAGAAATGCGCTTCGCCCGCCATCATGAAGATCGTCTCGAGGTTCGATTTGAGATGCCGATTCATCATCGTCATCTGGAATTCGTATTCGAAGTCGGCCACGGCGCGAAGCCCGCGGATGATGACCTTCGCGTTCATCCGCTCCACGTAGTCGACGAGCAGTCCGTTGAAGCGATCGGCGATCACGCGACCGCCGTAGCGTCGGAACACGTCCGCAATCATCTTCACCCGCTCGTCGGGCGTGAACATCGCGCTGTCCTTGTGGATGTTGTACGCGACCGCCACGATGACGCGATCGAACACCTGCAGGCTGCGCTCGATGATGTCGACGTGGCCGTTGGTGATCGGGTCGAACGAGCCGGCGTAGACGGCGACGCTCGTATCGGCACCTCTCCGTTTACGCGCCGGCATGCTCACCCGTCCGCGAAGCGCCGGCGCGGTAGAACGCGATGTTCGTATCCCCATATCGTCTGTTGAGCTCCTGCGAGAACCGCCCGACAGTCCGGGCCGCCGGCTCGCCGCGACCGTGCTCGACCACGACCCACCCCCCGTCGACGACGAGCTCCGACTCGTCGAGCGCCGCCAGCGTGCGCTCGACCCACCCCTGGCCGTACGGCGGGTCGATGAACACCCGATCGAAGCGGCGTCCCGAGGCGGCAAGGTGCCTGATGGCACGATCCGCCGGCATCGTCAGAACCTCGCCGACGAGGCCCGTGGCCGTGAGATTGGCCGTGATGGCTTCGCTCGCGGCGCGCGCCGGGTCGACGAACACCGCCTCACGAGCGCCGCGGCTCAACGCTTCGAGGCCGAGCGTCCCCGCGCCCGCGAACAGGTCGAGCACGGCGCACCCCTCGAAGCTCTCACGGCTTTCCAGCATCGAAAACACGGCCTCTTTCACCCGATCGGCGGTCGGACGCACGAGCCGTCCCTTGGGAGCGCGCAGCCGCCGTCCGCGCGCGATACCTGCCACGATGCGCATGTTGCCAGGCTACGAACGCATGTCCGAAATGCGGTTCGGCTCTTTACATGCGGCGCCGAGAGGCCGCAAGCGAAGCACGCCCCCGAGCGGCGCGCTTGACTCGCACAGGGGCCCCTTCTAGTGCAGCGCCACCCGAGGAACCGGTCGTGAAGATCGCCCTGCTTCCCGCGAAGCCGCTCGCCTTCGCCAAGACGAGGCTCGCACCCCTCCTCTCGGACGCGGAGCGCGCGCGTCTCGCCGCCGCCATGTTCCTCGACGTCCTCCGCGCCCTCACGACGGCGCGCGCGGTCGAGGCGGCCGTCGTCGTGACCGCCGACCCGACGCTCGCCGCGCACGCACGCCGAGCCGGTGCGGTCGTCGTCGACGAGGGGACACCACGCGGGTTGAACGCCGCCGTCACGCTCGGCACCGACACGGCCGCGCGGCTCGGCGCCACGAGCACGCTCGTCGTCCTGTCCGACGTGCCGCTCGTGCAGGCCGCGGACATCGACGATCTCCTTCACCGCGCCCCGGCGCACGGCGCCCTGGTCGTCCCCTCGAAGGAAGGGACGGGAACGAACGCCATGCTCCGCACGCCCTCCACCGTATTCCCGCCGTCTTTCGGCGGCCGAAGCCTCGAACGTCACGTCGCGGCCGCCGAACGGGCCGGCCTTCCCTGCACGATCGTGCGCAACGCCCGGTTCGAGCTCGACCTCGACACGCCCGAGGACTTGAGCACGTTCGCGAGTGAGCGCAGCGCCACCGAAACGTACCGCGAGCTGACGCGGCTCGGGGGCTCGACGCTGCGGATCAGCGCCCGCGTCTAGGCGGGAAACGGCAACGCACGCACGATCACCGCCGACCCGCCCGAGACGCCGAGCGCGAGCTCGCTGCCCGGCTCGAAATGCCCGCGGCGGACGTATGCAAGACCGATCGTTCGGCCGAGCCGCCACGATCGCCCGGCGCTCGTCACCCATCCGACCTCGCGATCGCCCACGAAGAGACGAGCGCCCGGCGAGGGAACGCTTTCACTTTCGCCCTCGACCTCGATGCCGACGAGCCTTCGGTTCACATGCCCGCGCGCCGTGACCCGCTCCATGACCTCCTGACCGAGATAACACCCTTTGCGAAAGCTGATCGCCGCCTCGTAGGGCGCCTCGAGCGCCAGCGTGTCGACCAGGACGTCACGGCCGTGGCGCGGAACGCCGCCCTCGATGCGCAGCACCTCGAACGCATCGGTGCCCGCGGGGCGTCCGCCCGCCGCGACGCAGCGGTCCCACCACACCGCAGCCCCGGCCGATGGGATGCGGCACAGGAACCCGCCCGCCCCGGGCATCGACATGCGCACGACGTGCGGCTCGCCGTCCGCAATCGCGGCCGGCGCGTGCGCGCAGGGGTCGTTGGGCGCGGAAAGTCCGAGCCTGGCGAGCACGTCGGACGCGTCCGGACCGAGCAACGCAAACGCGTACCCCGGCGCCGCGGGCACGAGATCCACGTCGTCGGCCACGACGAACCGCTCGAGCGCCGTGCGCACCGTCGAGGCCGCGCCGACGCCATCGAGCGCGATCACGTCCTCGCCGGCGAGCACGACGAGGTCGCCGACGACCTTGCCTTGCTCGCTCAAGAGCAGCGCGCGGCAGCCGCTCCCGGGCGCGAGCTTCACGACGTCGTTCGACAGCATCCCCTGGAGGAATCCGATCCGATCCGCGCCCGTCGCTCGTAGGCGCTCGATCCACGGCAACTCGACCACGGCCGCCGCATCACGCATCGCCGCATACTCCGCCACGGCATCGCCGAAATGCGCGGCGACCGGGCGCTCCGCCTCGGCGACGAGCGCGGCGCCGCGGGACCGCATCGCGGCAACGAGCGCGTCCTCAGTCATCGCCGAGCTCCACCGCCGCCCGCCGGCGAATGAAGGCACGATGGCGCGCGGGTCCCCGCGGCCACGTCCACCACCCCTCGGCCGTCCTGAAGTCCGGCGCGAACTCCAGCACGACCTCGCCGTCGCCGGTGCTCTGTCGCCAGACTCCCGTGAACGATCGGCCGTAGAACCGCCCGCTCACGACGGCGCCGCGAAAGTCGAAGCGAAACGACAGGCGGTCTTCTTCAACCGTCACGCTGTGGACAGGAAACGCGACGTGGCGGTGGTCGTCAAGCTCGTTGGCCCGTCCGCCGAACCAGCCGTACTCGTACCAACCGCTCGCGAGCTCATGCGCCGCACGCACCGCGGTGCTTCCGGCATTCGGTGCGTCGTCGTGCGAAGAAGGGCGCGGCACGGCGTCACCGTGCCGCGGCGAGCCGGTCCGTCGTGCGCTCGACGTAGTCGCTGAGGATGCGGGTCAGGTTGAGAAACACGGTGGCCGCGATGCGCGGATAGCGCCGCTGGAGGCGCTCGAGGAACCGTTGGTCGACTGCCAGTAGCTCGAGATCCTCGACGGCGATGATGTCGGCGGTCCGTTGCTGTCGCCGGACGAGCCCCATCTCACCGAAGACGTCGCCCCGCTTCAGCTGATGCACGAGCCGTCGGCGTCCGTCGGCGCCCTGCACGACGACGTCGGCACGACCGTTGATGATCACGTACATCTCCTCCCCGAGCTCGCCCTGACGAACGGCCGCCTCGCCGGCCGGAACGTTCTGCAAGCGGCCGAGCAGGACGGCGATCCGCGCCTGCGCGCGGCGCAGGCCATGGAACAGCCGCACCGTCTTGTGAGGATCCTTGCCGAGCTTCACGAACAACAGGTCCCAGAGCGTAACGATCCGCGTCTGGGCGAGCAACGCGGGGAGCAAGACGACGTTGGTCACCAAGGCGGCGAGCATGGTCGCGGCCGACAGGCTGCCGAAGTCGCGGATCGGCACGAAGTCCGAGAGACGCATCACGAGAAATCCGAGCGTCAAGGCGACGGAGGTGTACACGATCGGCCGGCCGACCGTGCTGAGCGCGGCGGACAGCGATTGCCGCTCGTCGTAGGTCACCTGCAGCTCGCGGTTGAAGCGCACCATGTAGTGGATCGTATTGTCGACGGCGATCCCGAGCGCGATCGCCGCGATGATGCTGGTGCCGATGTTCAGCATGATGTTCGACCACCCGAGGATCCCGAAGAAGAACATCACCGGCACGATGTTCGGCAGCATCGCGATGAACCCGACCTTGGCCGACAGGAACAAGAGCGACATCACGACGAAGATCACCGCGAGCGCCACGCTCACGCTCTTCACCTGCCCCCACACCACGTCGTCGGTCGTCCCGTTCAAGAGGATGATGCTGCCGGTGGGCTCGGCCGGCATGCCGGGGTGCTGCTCCGCCCACGCGCGGATGCGGCTCACCACCTCGGCAATCTCCGTGGAAGTCTCGAAGCGGGTGCGCACGAGGACGTTTGCCTGCCCGAAGTCGCGCGCGATGACCGATCGAAACGTATCGGGATTCTGCCGAACGAGCGCGAGCACCTCGCCGAGGCGACTCGGGTCGTCCCAGAAGCTCTTCACATCCGCGGGCTTCACCTCGTTGCCCTGCTCGTCGACGACGATGTCGCCGCTCGCGCGCAAGCCCGCGTCGAGGAGGTCGAGGTAGTCGGTGAAGGCCACCGTTCGGCTGACGCCGGGGAGGCTCTCGAGATAGCGCTGCAGCTCGCGCAGCTCGCGCAGCGCGCGCATGTCGAGCATCGACTGCGGCTGGCCCGTTCCGACGACGACGTAGAAGGGCAGGGCGCCGGCGATCCGCGAGCTGATCGCGGTGTGCGCGAAGCGCACGGGCGAATCACGCGGAAAGTAGGCGAGGAAGTTCGTGTCCGCCTCGATACGCGGCAACGCCATGACCGACAGCGCCACGAGGCCGGCGGCGACGATGAAGATGACGCGCCGATGGCGAATGTCGATCTGCGCGAGGCGCGAAAGCGCCTGCCCGAGGCCGCCCCGCTCTCCTTCCGCTGGCACCCGGCGGTAGCGGCGCTCCGGCATCACCATGATGAGCGCGGGGACCAACGTCATGGCCAGCAGGAACAAGAACGTAATGCCGATCACCGAATACATCCCGAGCGCCCGTACGGCCTGAATCGAGTTCAGGAGCAACGCGGAGAAGCCGATCATGGTCGCGAGCCCGGAGATGAACACCGGCAGTCCCGCTTGCCGGAGCGCGCGATGCACGGGATGCTCCGTGCCCGTCGGGGTCTCGAGCTCGAGATAGTAGCGCGCGACGACGTGCGTAGCGTACGAACTGCCGATCACGATCAGGAGCGAGGGCAGCACCAGTGTCCCAAGCGAGATCGGCTCCCCGATCCATCCCATGACGCCCATCGTCCAGAGCACGCCGACGAGCACGCAGAGCAACGGCAAGACGACGCCGCGACGCGTACGAAACGAGAAGAACAGCACCGCGATCATGAGCGCGAGGCTGGCCGGCGTGAGCACGGCCAGATCCCGGCGCATGAGATCGAGGCCCCTCACTTTCAGGTGGGAGAGTCCGGTCATGTAGAACCGCTCCGGACTCGCTTCGTCGTAGGCGTCGGCGAGGATCTGCTCGAGCGCGCGGTCGATCCGTTGCGCCGCCTCCTCGCCAGGCTCGTCGTCCTCGAAGAACACGTTGATCGCGGCACCGTGGCTGTCCGGAGAAATCAGGTTGCCGGCGAAGAGCGGATTGTCCTTGATGCGCGCGCGCAGCCGATCGCGCGCCTCCGTCGTCTTCGGGACCTCGGGGATCAGCAGCGGCGGGTTCAAGACGTCGGCGATCGGATCACGGACGTTGGTGAGGCTGATGACTTGCGCGACGCCGTCGATCGCGGCGACGCGTGTCGTGACCGTGCGGATCTTCTCGAGCGTGGAGGCCGACAACACGTCCGGCGCCAGCACGCCGACGATGTCGATCTCGTCGTTGCCGAACCGTTCGATGACCTGGGCGTAGAGCGCTTGGCCGGGATCGTCGCGCGGCAGCAGCGTCCCGACCGAGCTGTCGACGCGCAGATGCCGCGCGCCCGCGCCGAGCAGCACCGTCACGACCGCCACCACCGCCAGTACGAGCCATGGGAACCGGATGATGGCTCGGTACGCCGCGTCGGCCATGGCGCGCGAGCATTCGCCAGCGGTCCGGAGGTTGTCAAGGTCGTGGGCCGACGCTAGAAGCGCGGCCATGCAGCTCACCGACGTTCTCTACGAGAAGCGCGACGGCACGGCGTGGATCACGATCAATCGGCCCGAACGGCGCAACGCGTTTCGCGGCGAGACCGTGCAGGACTTGATCGCGTGCGTGCGCGACGCGTGGCGGGACCGCGACGTCGGCGTCCTCGTGCTGACCGGCGCGGGCGACAAAGCCTTCTGCAGCGGCGGCGATCAGAAGGAAAGCTACGTCGGGCTCGACGACGTCGCGACGCTCCATGCCGCGCTCCGCAACGTCCCGAAGCCCGTGATCGCGATGGTGAACGGCTACGCGATCGGCGGGGGCCACGTCCTGCACGTCGTCTGCGACCTCTCGGTCGCGGCCGACACCGCGATCTTCGGTCAGACCGGTCCTCGCGTCGGCAGCGTCGACCCGGGGTTCGGCACGGCGTACCTCGCGCGCGTCATCGGCGAGAAGAAGGCCCGCGAGATCTGGTACCTCTGCCGGCAGTACAGCGCCGCCGAGGCGCTCGCCATGGGGCTCGTGAACAAGGTCGTCCCGGCCGCGGATCTCCGCACGGAGGTCGAAGCCTGGTGCGCCGACCTCCTCGCGAAGAGCCCGACGGCGCTCCGCATCGCGAAGCAGTCGTTCAACGCCGACAGCGACCACCTCCACGGTATCGGCGGGCTCGGGTTCAGCGCGGTGGAGCTCTACTACCAGAGCGCCGAAGCGAAGGAGGGCAAACAGGCGTTCGTGGAAAAGCGCGCTCCGGATTTCCGGAAGCACGCCAGGTGACGCGCCGGCTCAGATCTGGACGAGCACCGCGCCGCCCTCCACCTTGACGGCGTACGTTGCGACCTTGCAGGCGGCGTCGTCGGTGTTGACGCCCGTACGCGCGTCGAAGCGCCACTCGTGCCACGGGCACGCGACGACGGTGCCCACGAGCTCGCCCTCGCCGAGCGGCCCTCCCTGATGCGGACACGTATCGTCGATGGCGTAGAAGGTGCCGTCGCAATTGAACACCGCGATGGGTTTGCCGCCCGCCTCGACCGAGACGCCGGTGCCGACGGGCACGTCCTTCACCTCTGCCACCTTCACGAACTCGGACATCCGCTCGCCCTCGCCGATTCCTGCGGCGCGCACCGCGCCGCCTTGCCGTCGAAATCAGCGCACACTAGTGCACCGTCGTCGAGATAGCGTCAATCGGATCGCGTTCCTCGGCGTCCCTCGCAAGGAACGCCTCGGACGAAGGTAACGCCCCTCGTCGGGGCCGGGCCGGAGCGGAAGGCGAGCTCCGATCCCGAGCGGGTACGGCGGCTCGCGGAGCGTCCTCGTCGCCGCGGCGAGCGAAGCGCTCGCCCGCGGCGACGAGGGGAGGCCGACGGCGCGCGCCGTCGCGACCTCGTAGAACCGCGGCCGCGGCTACGCCGCCGCTTCGCCGCGCAAGCCGAACGTCTTGATCTTGCGCATCAAGGTATTGCGGCCGATCCCGAGGCGGCGCGCCGCGAGACTCTGGTTCCAGTTGCAGCTGCTGAGCACGCCCGCGATGTAGTCGCGCTCGAGCTGACGCAGCGGAAAGACGTCCGGCGCGGCGAAACGCCGGGGACGGCGGCCGAGCACGGCACGGATGCGCTCCGGCGTGACCTCGGTGCCCCGGGAGAGGGCGAGCACCGCCTCGAGCGTCTGCTCGAGCTCACGCGCATTCCCCGGCCACGCGTAGCTCATGAGTTCCGCGACAGCGAGTCGCGAGAGCCCCGGACGCGGCGCACCCGCGGCCTCGCACCACTCCTCCACCACCCGGTCCGCGACAACCGCGATGTCCTCCCGGCGCTCGCGCAAGGGCGGCAACGCGATCCGTACGACCGCGAGCCGGAAGAAGAGATCCCGCCGGAAGCGGCCGAGACGCGTCAGCTCCTCGAGCGGCGCCGCCGTGCCGGCGATGATCCGCACGTCGTGGTCGTGATCGCGCTGGGCGAGCGACAGCGTCATCTGCGCCTGCAGCCGCGGCGGGAGCACGTCGACGGCGTTCAGGTAGACGGTCGCCCGCGGCGCGTTCGGCGCGAGCGCACCGCCGTCCTCCGAGAAGAGCACGCGCTCGATTTCGGCCTCCCCGAGCTTCTCGAGAGAGATGGCGATGAAGGGCTCGGACGCATGCGGTCCCTGCCGATAGATGCGCTCGGCCAGGATCCGCTTCCCGGTACCGCTTTCGCCGTGAATGACCATGTTGACGTTGGCGTGGGCGAGATGGCCGAGCGCCCGCTCGACCTCGCGGATCGGGGCGCTCGTCCCCGCGAGCCATACGTTGGACCCGACCGGTACACTCACCGACTCTCGAAACGATGGAACAGACATGGCTGGATTCCCCCCTGAGGCAAAGGCGCCGAGTCGCGCAGGCTCGTACTAGGACGTACGCGGAATCCCCTCTAGGTCGAACTGTCGGGTCATCACCCTACGCATCTGGGAAAAAGGAAGTACCGGCGCTTGGCAGTTGCCGAGGGCCGATGGTAGCGTCCGCGAAACCACACGCTTCCGGAGAAATCGCCACAGAATCCGCGAGATGAAGAACGAACGAACCAAGGTGCTGCTGGCCGACGATCACACGATCGTCCGTGAAGGCATCCTCTCCCTCCTCCAGGCGCACCAGGGAATCGCCGTCGTCGGCACCGCGGAGAACGGCCAGGAGGCGATCGAGAAGGCGCGCCGGACCTTCCCGGACATCGTCGTCATGGACATCGCGATGCCGCTCCTGAACGGCATCGAGGCGACCCGTCAGCTCGGCCGCGTCCTGCCGCAGACGAAGGTGATCGTGCTGACGATGTACGCCGACGAGGAGTACGTGCTACGTGCGCTGCAGGCCGGCGTCCGCGGCTATCTGCTCAAACGATCGGCCGCGGCCGAGTTGCTCCAGGCGATCCAGAAGGTCGAGCGCGGAGACTTCTACCTGAGCTCCGAGATCTCGCACGTCGTGGTCGAGCGCTTCCTCGCGTCGCCGCAGCCGACCGAAGAAACGACGGCCCTCACCGAGCGCGAGCGACAGATCCTGCAGCTCGTCGCGGAAGGCCACACCAATCGTCAGATCGCGATCGCCCTCGGCATCACGCCGAAGACGGTGGACACCCACCGCACGCGGATGATGACCAAGCTCGACATCCACGACACGCCGGGCCTCGTGCGCTACGCGATCCGCAAGGGCATCGTCACCGCCGACAATTAGGTCGCCTTCTCGACCGCGGGCCTCTTCGTGATGTCGACCGGGATGCCGCGCTTCTCCCGCACGGCGGAGAGAAAACGCCCGGCGTCGATGCGCTCGGCGACGCCCGCCTTCTTGGCCTCCCCACGCGCGTAGCGATCGAAGTCGCGGATGCGCCCGTAGACGTCGGCGTGCACCTCGACGTAGACACGCGCGTCGCGCGTCCCGAACTTCACCGGCTGGTAGACGAGTTCGCCGGGCGTACCGGGTGCGACGTTCGGATACAGGACTTCCAGATCCTCGGGATAGAGGCGGATGCAGCCATGGGTCGTCAGCCGGCCGATCGACCACGGGTCGTTCGTACCGTGGATCGCATAGAGCCCGTGCGACAGCCGCAGACGGTACGCGCCCATCGGGTTGTCTGGCCCCGGCGGTACGACCCGCTGCGGGTTGTCCATCGTACGCAGGATGCTGTCGGGAACGATCCAGGTGGGATTGGCGTCCTTGGATCGGATCGTGAACGGGCCGATCGGGCTCGGCGCCTCTTCGGTGCCGATGCCGACGGCCCATGTCCGGAGCGACACCAGGTCGCCCGGCCGCGCGTTGGTCGGGAACACGTACATCCGCATCTCGGGGATGTTCACGACGAGACCCCGGTACCGTGAGCGCGGGAGAATCCACCGCGACGGCACGACGACCTCCGCCCCGGGCGTCGGAACCCACTCGTCCACCGACGGATTCGCGTCACGCAGCTCGTGGAAGCCGAGCCCCGCCTCGCGCGCGACCTCCAGGAGCGTCTCGCCCTGCTTCACGCGGTGGTACTGCATGCGGCCGACGATTCCGGGCAGCTCGTCCGCCGCAGGCACACGAGCGAGCGCGGCGGTGATCTTCTCGGGCTCCGCGGCTGCCGGACGGCGCCGACCGAGCCAGATCGGACCGCACGCCGACGTTCCTACGAGCAGCAGCGCCGTCGCGAGCCCGATCAGACGCCGCGGGGCTCGCCCTTTCGCCTCAGAGCCAGGTCGTCGCATAGTCCACCAACCCCTCCAGCTGGCGGACCTTCGCGCCCCACGCCGGCCGATCGGCCGGCAACGCCGCATCGTAGGCGAGGCGCGTCTCCGCCAGGCACCCTTCCATGATGTCGAGACAGCGCGCGGTGAGTTCCCGGCTGCGTCGCCGCGTGCGCGCGCGCACGATCTCCTGGAAGTCGATGATCTCCGCCACCGCGACGGATCATGGCGCGAAGGATCGCACGCGGCAAGTTTGACCCTCGATCGCGATTACTCTAGTTGAACCGGCGCGATGCGCGTGAGCCACCTGGCGATCGACCGCTTCGAGGCGGGCGACGCCGAGACCGCGATCTTCTCGCCGCGCTGCGCCTTCGGCGTGGCGATCAGGTCCCCGGAGCACCCCGCGCTGCCGGCCGCGAGGCCCGCGTGATTCCCTGCGCCCTCCCGGGCGACACCGTCCCGCTCCGCGCCGTGTCGTTCGACGCCGCGGGCACGCTCTTCCACCCGGTACGTCCGATCGGCGAGCTCTACGCCATGGTCGCCGCGCGCCACGGCGTCACGGCGGACGCGACGGATCTCGACCGCCGCTTCCGCGCCGCGTTCCGCGCCGCACCGCCGCTCGCGTTCCCACCCCTCGCTGAGCCCGAGCGCAGGCGACGCGAGAAGGGCTGGTGGCACGCGATCGTGCGCGAGGTCTTCGCCGGGAGCCCGGTCGCGGACTTCGACGGCTACTTCGACGCGCTCTTCGCCTTCTTCGCGGGCGCAGAGGCGTGGCGCGCCGACCCCGACGCCGCCCCGCTCCTCGCGCGGCTCCGCGCCGCGGGCGTCCGCGTCCTCGTCGTCTCGAACTTCGACGCCCGCGTCCGCGACGTGCTCGCGGCGCTCGGCCTCGCCGGCGCCGTCGACGCCGTCACCATCTCGAGCGAAGCCGGCGCGGCGAAGCCCGACCCGCGCATCTTCGCGCGCGCCCTCGCCGACGCGAGTCTGCGTGCGCACGAGGTGCTGCACGTCGGCGACAGCGCCCGCGAAGACCTGCCGGCGGCACGCGGCGCGGGCCTCGAGGTCGTGCTGGTCGGCGGCCCGGAGCTCGCGGCCGAAGCGCCCGATGCGACCTGCGTCCCGCGTCTCGCCGACGCCGCCGTCTACATCGAGCGACGCCTGCCCCGTCCCCCGCGCGACGTCCGGTAGCCCCTACCAGCGCAGCGTCTCGCCGAGCGGCGGCGTCCAGAGGCGGTCCGCCGCGACGCCCCGCCGCGCGCCCTCGGCGTGAAAGCGGCGCGGGGCCTCGTCGAGCGGCTCGTCGGTGAGATCGAAGGTCCCGTAGTGGATGCCGAGCATCCGCTCGGCGCCGGCGTCGAGCCCCGCCTGCAAGGCCTCCTCGGGATCGAGATGGATCGGCCGCATCATGCGCGGCGGGTCGTACGCGCCGATCGGGAGCGCGGCGAGCCCGAAGGGCCCGAGCTTCGCGCCGATCTCGCGGAATCCCGGAAAGTAGCCGGAGTCACCCGCGAAATAGAAGCGTCGGGTCGGGCCCGTCACGACCCATCCCGACCAGAGGCTCGCGCAGTCGTCGGTGAGCCGCCGCCCGCTCCAATGCTGCGCCGGCACGCAGTGGATCTCTAGGCCCGCGAGCGCGCGGCGATCCCACCAGTCGAGCTCCTCGACGGGTCCGACGCCCGCGGCACGCAGCCAACGGGCGTCGCCGAGCGGCACGAAGAAGCGCGTGCCCTTCGCTGCGAGCCACCGCAGCGTCGGCAGGTCGAGGTGGTCGTAGTGGTTGTGGGAGATCAGGACGAAGTCGACCGGCGGCAACGCCTCGAGCGCGAGCGCCGGCGGCGCGAAACGCTTCGGACCGACGAACGACACCGGGAACGGCTTCGCGGACCAGATCGGATCGGTAAGGAACGTCCGGTGATCCATCTGCACGAGCACCGTCGCGTGACCGATCCAGGTGACCGTCGGCTCGCTGTGGCGCGCGTTCTCGCGCAGGAAGACCCCGTCGTTCGCTACCCGGGGCGGCGCGCCCGGACGGTCGCGGAAGAACCCCGCGAGACGTCGGGCCAGGAACGGCACCAGCACGTCGAGCCCGCCGCGGTCGATGATCGCGGGGTTCCGAAACCGCCCGTTGCCGTGATGCGCCGGTCGCTCCATCCCCACTCGCCTGCCAACGCTGAGCTACCAGAGGAACGCCCCCCTGGCCACCCGCGGGCGCTCCGGAGGACTATCTCGAGCACGACATCTGTGTGTAGAAGATCTTCGGCCGCTTCCACGACCTGCTCGTCTCGGAGGTCCTGACATGCTCGTCTCCATCGATGGTCGTCTCGTTCCGCGCGCCGACGCGCGCATCTCGGTCTTCGATCACGGCCTGCTCTACGGCGACGGGGTGTTCGAGGGCATTCGCGTCTACGATCGCCGGATCTTCCGGCTCGACGCGCACCTCGCGCGGCTGGAAGCGTCGGCGCACGCGATCGCGCTCGCGCTGCCGATGGATCGCGCCGCGCTCGCAACCGTCGTACGTGACGCGGTGCGCGCGAATCGCCAGGTCGACGGCTACATCCGCCTCGTGGTGACCCGCGGCGAGGGACCGCTCGGCCTCGACCCGACGACGTGCACGCGCCCCACCGTCATCGTCATCGTCGCCGATCTCGCCGTGTACCCCGCCGAGCGCTACACCTCGGGCATCCGCGTCGTCACCGCGGCGACGCGGCAGGTGCCCGCGGCGAGCGTCGATCCCCGCATCAAATCGCTCAACTACCTGAAAAACGTGCTCGCGCGGTTGGAGGCGCACCAGGCCGGCGCCGCCGAAGCGCTGATGCTGAATCCGGAAGGATTCGTCGCGGAGTGCACGGCCGACAACGTCTTCGTCGTGCGTGGGCAGCGGATCCTGACGCCACCCGCGACCGACGGCGCCCTCGACGGCATCACCGCCGGTGTCGTTCGCGACCTCGCCCGCGCGGCGGGCTTCGGGTGGGACGAGCGCCGACTCGCGCGCTACGACCTCTTCGTCGCCGACGAGTGCTTCCTCACCGGAACGGGCGCCGAGATCATCCCGGTCGTGTCGCTCGACGGCCGTCGCATCGGCACCGGCGAGCCGGGACCCGCCACCCGGCGGCTGTCGGCGGCCTTCCACGAGCTCGCCGCGCGCGAGGGCGATCCCGTCTTCTGAAGGCCGCGCGCCGCGGCCGCCGGTTAGCTCCCTCCGCTCAACTCTTCGCGGCGGGCCCGGCGCTCGATCATCTCGTCGAGCTCGTCGATCGAGATCGCCGAGGCCAACGCGAACTCCGTGGGGAGCGCGCGATACGGAAGGACGGCCTCGATCTCGCCCGGACGGTGCGCCGCGGGCATGTGCCGCCGCGCCAGCCCGATGTCCCAGAAATAGTACGGCGGCGGAATCTCGCCGTCGTACGCGCTCGCCAGCTCCTTCTCGAGGTTGCGGGGTACGTGCCGTCCGAGGCTGGACATCATCATTCTGCGCCTCCTGCTCACGGAATTAGGCGCGCGCTGCTCCCATCGCGGCAAGCACCTCCGATCCCCACAGGCGCGGGAAAAAATCCCTACGCGTTCCGGTCTCTCCATCGGCCGCGGGCGACGTGGACGCTCCCGAGACCCCGTGCTACGCCGCGCGGCTCGTGCACGCCCCTCTCCTCTCGCGCCGTCGGGCGTCCCTGGCCGCGGGCATCGTCGCCCTGGTCGCGGTCGTCGCGCTCGCGCTCTTCGTGGACCTCGGGCGGCCGGCCTTCTGGGATCCGGGCGAGAGCCGCTACGCCGAGACCGTGCGGGAGATGACCGCGACCGGCAACTGGATTGCGCCGACGCTCGCGTTCGCTCGCTACTACGACAAGCCACCCCCGTACTTCTGGGTCGTGGCCGGCTCGTTTGCCGCCTTCGGCCGGACCGAGTGGGCGGCGCGCCTGCCGTCGGCCGTGGCCGCGGTGGCGACGATCGCACTCGTGGTCGCCTTCGGCTGGTCGCGCGTCGGCCCCCGCGCCGCGCTCGGCGCCGGCGTGGTGCTCGTGACGGCGGCGCAGCTCGTCGCGCTCGGCCGCTCGGTCCGGATGGACATGCTGTTGACGTTTCTCACCAGCGCGACCCTGCTACAGAGCTTCCTCCTCCTCGCCGACGACGGCCGGCCCGCCGCGCGTTCGCGGCCGTCGGCGACATGGCCTCTCTACGTGACGACCGTGCTCGGGATCCTCGTGAAGGGACCGGTCGGACTCGTGCTGCCGCTCCTCGTGATCGGCGCGTTCGTGCTCGCGACCCACACGCCGCTCCGTGCCGCGCGGCTCCGCCCGGGCGTGGTCTCGATCGTGGCCATCGCCGGCCTCTTCTCGTGGTACGTCGTGCAGGCCGTCTACACCCCCGACTACCTCTGGACCTTCCTCTGGCAGCACAACCTCGGCCGCTTCGCCGGCCGCGCGCTCGCGGGGCATGCCGAGCCGATCTGGTTCTACGCCTGGATCCTGCCGGTCACCTTCCTGCCTTGGACCCTGTTCCTGCCGGGCGCAGTCAGGCGCGCGTTCGTCCGCGCCCGGCGCGGCGACCGGCTCGCCACGTTCCTCCTCCTCTGGTGCGCGCTGCCGTTCGTCTTCTTCAGCCTCTCGCGCGCGAAGCTCGCGACGTACCTCCTGCCGATCTTCCCCGCGCTGGCACTGATCGTCGCGACCTACCTCGACCGCGTGCTTCGAGCCCCCGTGGCGACGCGCGCCCGCGCGCTCGCCGTCCCCTCGCTCCTCTGGTCGGGCGCCCTGACGACCGTCGCGCTCGGCGCGCCGATCGGCGTCGCGATCTCCCACCCGAGCTATGCCCGCGCCGCGCTCGCCGCGCTGCCGCTCGCGGCGTTCGGCGCGGCGGGATGGTGGCTCCGCCGGCGTGCGGCCTGGCGCGCCGTCCCGGCGCTGATCGCGGCGGGGATGCTCACGCTGCAGGTCCTCTTCTTCCGCGTCGGCGCCCCGGCCGTGGACGATTTCGCGAGCCTCCGCGATGCCGCTCGGGCGGCGGACGCGCTCCCGGCGAACACGCTCGTATTCGCGTACAAGACCCGCGGGCACTCGTTCACGTACTACGGAGGCCGGAGCCTGCTGCGCGTCCGCTCGCCTGCCGCCGTCGCGGCGGCGCTCGGCCGCCGGACACCGACGGCGGCGCTCGTAAAGACCCGCCATTTCGAGGCGATCGGCGCGCACCTGACCCGGCCGGCCTGCGTCTGGTGGCGGAGCCCGTCGGGCCGGGCGCTCATCGCGAACGTGCCGACGCCCGACGGCTCCGGCGTATTGCTCGCCGCCCCGGGCGATCCCGCCGCGGGCGACGGCTGTTGAGCCCAGGGCCGATGGCCCGAACGGGGACTTTGACGCACTGAGACGACGCGGCTAGAGTCGCGTCGTGACTCGGGTTCCAAGCGACCGCCCCGTGAAGCTCGAGGCGATTGTCGTCGCCGAGCGACTGGCGGCGACGGTCCGCCGCCAGCTGTTGGCGGTCGCGCAGGCGAGCCTCCGCATGGTCCGCGATCTCCTCGCCCATCTCCCGGCCGACGGACCCGCGAGTGCGACCGAGCCGGCCACGAACGCGCCGGGCGAAACGGCGGAGCCCACCGCCGCCGCACGCAAGCCCGCGGCGCCGGCACCCGCCGCGGACCTGCTGCGCGCGAGCGGCAGGCTGCCGACCTCATACGGGACCGATCGTCTGGTGCTCCTCGCCCGCGATCCGCACTGCCTCTACGCATACTGGGACGTGTCGCGCGGACGCGACGAGGCAGCGCGGGCCGAGGCGGGCGTGGCGACGCTCCGCCTCGTGCTGCGCACCTACGACGTCACCCAGATCGCGTTCGACGCCGAGCCGCCGCGGCGCTTCCAGGATTTCGCGATCGGCGGGGACGCCCGCTCGCTCTACGCGTACGTCGGCAAACCGGCCGCCTGCTTCGTAGCCGAGGTCGGCTACCTCCGCCCGGACGGCGCGTTCTTCCCCTTGGCGCGCTCGCTTCCGGTCTGGACGCCGCGCACCGACCAACCCGGAACCGCCCCCGGACGCTGGATGACCGTCGGGTGGAACGAACGGCGCGGGGCGGGCGAGATCGCGCCGATCGGCACCACGACGGGCGCGACGCCGAAAACGGCCGACGCGCAACCGGCATCGGCCGCTCCCTCCGAAGCGACGCGCGCGGCCGTCGTCCGTCCGGCCCCTTCGTCCTGGCCCGGACCGGCGCCGAGCGCCGCGCAGCGCGGCAGCTGGAGTCTCGTGCGCGGCGGCCTCGCGAGCCCGACGACCGTCGACACGCCGCCCGCTACCCGCTCCGGGCGTTGATGGCGGCCGAGCCCGGCCTGCTGGCCCTCGTCCTGCAAGCGCACCTCCCCTGGGTGCGCCATCCCGAGTACGAGTCCTTCCTCGAAGAGGACTGGCTCTTCGAGGCGATCACCGAGACCTACCTCCCGCTGCTCGGCACCTTCGAGAGGCTCACCGACGACGGCATCCCGTATCGGGTCACGATCTCGCTCTCGCCGCCGCTCCTCAACATGCTCGCCGATCCGCTCCTGCAGGCGCGCTACGAGCGCTATCTCGAACAGCGCATCGGGCTCGCCGAACGCGAGGTCGCGCGCACGCGCCACGACCCGAGCTTCGCGCCGCTCGCGCGCCACTACCTGACGGCGTTCCGGCGCGCGCACGAGACCTACACGGGCCGCTACCGGCGGAACCTGATCGCCGCCTTCGCCGCGCTCGCCGACACCGACGGCGTGCGCCTCATGACATCGGCGGCGACGCACGGCTGTTTGCCGCTCCTCGGCGTCAACGAGCAGACGGTGCGGATGCAGGTGATGCTCGGCATGAGCGAGTTCCGCCGCTTCTTCGGACGGCCCGCGTCGGGCTTCTGGCTCCCCGAATGCGCGTACTACTCGGGGCTCGACCGCGTCCTCGCCGACGCCGGCGTGCGCTACACCTGCGTCGACACGCACGCGATCGAGCTCGCGTCGTCGCCGCCGGTCTACGGCGTCCACGCCCCGATCTTCTGTCCGGCGGGCGTCGCCGCCTTCGGTCGTGACGCCGAGTGCGCCCGCCAGGTCTGGAGCTCCGTCGAGGGCTATCCCGGCGACTTCGATTACCGGGAGTTCTACCGCGACGTCGGCTTCGACCTGCCCCTCGAGGACCTCCGGCCGTTCGTGCCCGAGACCGGCGAGCGCACCTACACCGGGATCAAATACTACCGCGTGACCGGCACGGGCGATCACAAGGAGCCCTACAATCCCGAATGGGCGCGGGCGAAGGCGGAGCTCCACGCCGCCCATTTCGTCGAGAGCCGCGCGCGGCAGGTGGCCCGCCTGCGGGACGCGTCGGGACGCGCGCCCCTCCTCACCGTACCCTTCGACGCCGAGCTCTTCGGCCACTGGTGGTACGAGGGACCGACGTGGCTCGACTTCCTCTGCCGCCACGTCGCGGCCCAGGACGCCTTCCGGCTGACGACGCTCGACGAGTACCTCGACGCGCACCCGACCCACCAGGTCGCCGAGCCGAACACCAGCTCGTGGGGCTTCAAGGGCTACCACGAGGTCTGGCTGTCCGGCGCCAACGATTGGATCTACGGCCACCTGCACCACGCCGCCGATCGCATGGTCGCGCTGGCGCGTCGCCACCCGGACGCGCGCGGGCTCGTGAAGCGCGCGCTCGATCAGGCGGCGCGCGAGCTCCTGCTGGCGCAGGCGAGTGATTGGGCCTTCATCATCGCGCGCGGCACGGTCGTCGACTACGCCGTCCGGCGCACGACCGAGCACCTCGAGCGCTTCGGACGGATCGCCGACGAGATCGAGCGCAGCTCGATCGACGCATGCCGACTCGCGGCGATCGAGGCGGCGGACAACCTCTTCCCGACGATCGACGCCGGCCGCTACGCCTGACCGCGCGCCCGCGGTGCCGCGAGCAGCCGCAGGCCGACCGGCACCAGGGTGAGCGCCATCAGGAGCCCGACCGTGCTGCCGAGCGCGCCGGCGAGGCCGAGGTCGCGCAGACCGTCGAAGTCCGAGAACACGAGCGCGCCGAAGCCCGCGGCGGTCGTGAGCGCGGTCGCGGCGATCGGCGGCCCTTCGTCGCGCAACGTCGCCGCGATGCCGTCGGGCCCGTCGATCGTGCCGGCGCGATGCAGGAGGAACATGCCCTCGTCGACGGTGATACCGAGCAGCACCGGCAGCACCAGCGCCGAATACGCGTGGAGCGGAATGCCGGCGAGGCGGAAGAGCGCCAGCACGGCGGCGACCTCGCCGAGTACGACGACCGTCGCGATCACGACGTCGCGCGCGCGGCGGAGCGCCGCCACGAGGGCGAGCACGACGAGCAGCGCCGCCACGACCCCGATGCGCGGCAGGTCGTGGCGGAGCGACGCTCTGAGATTCGTCTCGAGGCGTCCGTAGCCCGTGAAGACGGCGGTCGGCTCGACGGCGTGCACGGCCGCCTCGATCCGCGCGACGGCGTCGGCCCCGCCGCGCGGCTGCACGTAGATCGCGAGCACCGTCTCGTCGCCGTCGACCGCGAGATAGCGCGACAGCAGGATCGCCGAAGGGGTCGCCTCGAGCTCCGGAAGATCGAGCAGTTCGCGCGGCGGCCGGCGCATCGCGGCGAGGACGGCCGCGAACCGATCGGCGGCGAATCCGGTCTCGCGGAGCGCGCGCTCGAGCGCGTCGGCCTTCGCCGGGAGATCGAGCGCGTCGCGCTCGACGAGACGCGCCGCTTGGGTCGCGAGCGCCGGCACGAGGGTGCTGAGCGCGTCGACCGTCTCCGCGTCGGGCACCGTCGCGAGCGTCTCGACCACGCGATCGGCGCGCCCGCGCGCCTCCGCGGGATCGCGATCCGCGACCATCGCGATCACCTGCCCCGGCCGGCCGCCGAACGTCCCGTAGATCTCCTCCTGCACCCGGAGCGGCTCGAGCGCGCTCGGACGGATGCCGACGATCGCCGCGGCGAGCGGCGGCGGCCCCTGGACCGCCACCACGACCACCGGCGCAAGGACGACCGCGGCGGTCACGAGCGCGCGGCGGCGCGTGCCGGCGAGCCACGCGAAGAGCCGTGTCCAGCGCGCCGCCGGTGCGGCGGGAGGCGCGCCGCGCTCGAGCCAGCGCCCGACCTCCGGCGTCACGAGGAGGATCGCGACCGCCGTCAGCACCTCGCCCGCGGCGCAGAGCACCCCGAGCTGGCGGACGGCGCGGATCTCCGAGAGGCCGAGCGCCGCGAAGGCGGCAGCGGCGGTCACGGCCGCGAGCAGCACCGCACGCGCGGTCGTGCGGCGGGCGACGGCGGCGGCGGCACGCGCGTCGAGACCGGCGCGACGCGCCTCGAGCAGCGCGGCGTACACGTGCACGCCCGTGTCGACGCCGACGCCGATCACGACCGACATGAAGGCGACCGCGATCGCCGAAAGACCGCCCGGCAGCACCGCGGCGAGCGCCGCCGTCCAGAGCGTCCCCAGGAGCAACGGCGGCAGCACCGCCACCAGCGCGCGGATGCGCCGGAAGAGCGCCACGAACACCACCGACGCCAGCACGGTCGCAACGGGCCCCGAGCGCATCAGGTCGCTCTTGATCATCGTCTCGGTCGCGGCCGCGATCGCGTGCCCGCCCGTGTCGCCGATCTCGACCCCCGGATGCGCGGCGCGGAGCGGAGCCAGCACCGCCGCCATGTCGCGCGCGAAGGCGCGCGCGTCGGCCGACACGAGCGCCTGGCCGCGCCCCTTCACGAGCACGAGGCAGGTCCGTCCGCCGTCGCTCGTGACGCGCCCGTCGGATTGCGCGCGGAGGCCGCTCGTCGCCGCTGCGCTCTCGAACGCGATCTGGGTGAGGCGCAGAGGGTCGCGCGCGACGAGCGCGACGAGCGGCCCGCTCCCGGGAAGGGCGAGCAGCCGTCGGCTCTCGCCGAGCCGCGCCCGCATCCCGTCGGGCGTGAGCGCCGCCGCGAGGCGGGTCCGGACTCCGGCGTTCGCGTGCCGCCACACGAGCCACGGATCCAGCTGTCGCGAAGCGCCGATGCGGTCGACGGCGATCGCGATGCTCGGACGCGCCGCGAGGGCGGCCGCGATCTCCGCGCAGAGTCGGCGGTTCAGGTCCGGATCGTCGCTGCGGACCATGACGGCGCCGAGATCGCCGCCGCCGAAGGCGCGGACGTAGCGCCTGAGCGCGACGGCGTCGCCGCGATCCGGAAGGAGCGAGCCGACGTTGGGATCGAGCCGCCACCTGCCGCTCACGACCCAGAGCGACGCGCCGGTCGCCGCGAGGAGCGCCGCCAGCGCGAGCGTGCGCGCGCGACCGGTCATCGCGGATGGCGACGCGCCGTCGACGCCTTCATGCCGCCGCCCTCCCGCCGGCGATCTACTTGCCGGGCGGCGCGGTCGCGATGGCGAGGCGGTCGGCGCCGGCCTCGCGGGCGATCGCCATCAGCTGCACGGCGTCCTCGAGAATGATCGTCCGGTCGCCGCGCAGGATGACGCCCTTGTCCTCGCGCGTCGCGAGCGCCTTGGCGAGCTCGTCACGGAGCTTGGCGCGCTCGATCGCGACGCCGTTCAGCTCGATGGTGTGGTCGGCGGCAGCGGTGATCGTGATCCCCGTCGTCTCGGGGTTGCCGCCCTGCGCCGACGGCAACGACACTTTCGAGCCCTGCTGCATCATCGCCGTGCTCGTCACCATGAAGATGATGAGGAGCACGAGGAAGATGTCGGTGAGCGGCGTGACGTTGATCTCGGCGACGATCGCTTCGCCGTCGTCGCCGTCACTGAGCAGCCGCGCTGCCCTACGCTCGCGGCGCCGTCCGTTCGGACGTGCGCAGTCGGAGGAGCAGGTCGTCGGTGCGTTCCCGCAGATCGGCGCTCTCGTTCCCGATCCGGACCATGAATGCGTTGTAGGCGAAGATCGCGAGCACGCCGACCAGAAGACCCGCGGCGGTCGCGATGAGGGCCTCCGAGATGCCCGCCGCGACGACCGCGAAGCCTCCCGAGCCCGTGGCCGCCATGTTCTCGAAGGCCCGGATGATGCCGACGACCGTGCCGAGGAGGCCGATGAACGGCGCCAAGCTGCCGATCGTTCCGAGCAGCCAGACGTAGCGCTTGAGCGAGCGCGTCGCGGCGCTCACCTGCCGGGTCGCGACGTGCAGGCGCGTGTCCTCGTCGGCGTCGGTCACCGACAGCACGCCGCGGTAGACGAGCCCGAGGAGCGAGTCGTCGCGCCGGGTGACGGCGACGACCTCCGGGACCCCGCCCTCCTGCCACGCTTCGAGGGCGGCACGATGGAAGCGCTCCGAGCGGCGCGACGCCGACGACAGCGCCCACAGGCGTTCGGCGATCACCCCGACGCTCACCACCGAGCAGAGCGCCAACGGGGCCATCACGATCCCGCCCTGACGCACGAGATCGAAGACCCCGGCCTCGCCGATCATGCCGAGCTGCTTAGCCGAGCGGCTGCATGCTTGCAATTCGCTCCGCGGAATCGAGGACGCGTCACTCGGCGGCGGCGAGCTTCGACGTCTTCGACCAGAAGAGCACGACCGGCGCCGCGATGTAGATCGACGAGTAGGTGCCGGTCAGGAAGCCGACGATCAACGTGAAGGCGAAGGGCTCGAGCCCGGGACCGCCGAGGAAGTAGAGCGCGAACAGCACGAGGAGCGCGGTCCCCGTCGTCAGGATCGTCCGCGAGAGCGTCTCGTTGATGCTGAGGTTGATGACGTCGGCGAGGCTCGCGCGGCGCATCTTCTTCAGGTTCTCGCGCACGCGGTCGGAGACGATGATCGTGTCGTGCACCGAGAAGCCGATCACGGTCAGCATGGCGGCGAGCGTCGTCAGATCGAAGATCGTGCGCGACACGACGAGCGCGAGCAGCGCGATCATGACGTCGTGGGCGAGCGCGATGACCGCGCCGATGCCGAAGCTCAGCTCGAAGCGGAAGGCGATGTAGATGCCCATGAAGATCGTGGTGAACGCGACCGCCAGGAAGCCGCGCTGGCGCAGCTCGGCGCCGACCTTCGGCCCGACGCTCTCGACGCTCAGGATCTCGAAGCTCTGCTCGCCCGCGTGCGCCTTCGCGAGCGCGGCCTTGATGGTCTCGGCGACGCTGTTCATCGCCGTCGCGGTCTCGGGCTCGAAGCGCAGCAGGAACTCCTTCCCCTGCCCGCCGAACTCCTGGACGGTGAGGTCGGGCAGGTCGAGAGCCCCGAGGTCTTCACGAAGCGCGTGCGCGGTGGTGGCGTCCTTGAAGCGCACCCGCACGTCGGTGCCGCCCGCGAAGTCGATCCCGAAGTTCAGCCCCCAGGTCACCAGCAGGACGACCGAGAGAGCGTTCAGGAGGGAGGACAGGATCAGGAAGAACTTGCGCTTTCCGACGAAGTCGAAATTGACGTTCGGCGAGAGCAACTCCGTGAACTTGTGGGCCTGGGCCGGCGCGGCGGCACCGACGCGCTCACGGCCGGAGCGGCTCTCAGTGCGAACTCGGGAATTGCTCACTTCGTCTCCTTCTCCTGATGAGGGTCACCCGCCTCCGGCGCTCTCGGCGGCGAGCGGTGCGCTCGAGTCGTGCGTGGAATGCGTCGCCCCGCCGGCGGGTCGTCGTGCCCTACCAGATCGTGCGGCAAGCGGCCAGAGCCCCGGCACGCTCGCCGCGACGGGCATCGAACCTCGGCGCCGGGCCCACGAGCGAGCCCGCCCGGGAAGCCTCGCTCAGTGGACCCAGCCGCCGTCGGGACCGTTCGGCTCGTCCGCGTCGACGACCGGCGGGCGGACGGCGCCGTTGCCGTACCCTTCCCGCCGAGGCGGCTCGGGCGGCGCGGCGTCCGGCACCGGGACGAGGTCCACCAGGCGACCCACGACCGGAACCGAGCGCAACAGCTCGGCGCCGCTCGCCAGCATCGCGCACGCCCCCGGGGCATTGGACTGGACCCACGCGGCGGCGTCCCCGACGAGCGCGGCTGCTCGCTGGCAGAGCGTCGCGACGTCCCAACCCGTCGTCTCCGACGCCGCCTCCGGCGATGGGCCGAGCCCCGCCTTGCGCTTGGCGTGGTCGATGTCCCGCCAGAGCTGACGCATGCGCACCGCCTCGTAGCCGCGCGGACGATCGTCGGACTCGACGCGCGTCGGCTTCCGCCCACCCCGCTTTCCGCCACCCGCCCCCTTCATGCGCCGCCTCCCTTACCATCGCGCCGCGCCGGCGTCACGACGGGGCGCTCACGCGGCGTGCGCCAGGCGCCACGCCGGAGGACGCAGCCGCGAGATGCAGAAGGCCGCCGCGAGCGTCATCACCTCGATCGCGAGGATCGCGGGAACGTAGCTACCGGTACGGTCGCGCAGCCACCCGACGAGCGGCACCGCGACCGCTTGCGAGAAGACGATGATGGGCCCCATGCGGCCGGCGATCGCGCCGTAGTGGCGGCGCCCGAAGCACTCGCCGAGCACGGTCGCCTGCAACGTCGCGTTGCCGCCCATCGCGTAGCCATAGACGACGACATAGAGCGCGAGGAGGGCCGGGATCCGCGCGAACGGCAGGAGCAGCAGGCCCACCGCCTGCGCGAGGAAGCAGCCGACGATGACCCGCCGCTGCTCCACCCGCTCGAGCAGCGCCCCGAAGCCGAGCTTGCCGACGACTCCGACGCCGGCCGTCGCGCCGAGGGCGAGCGCGGCGTGCGCCGGGCTCACGCCGATGTCGATCAGGAGCGGCATCTGGTGCAGCAGCACCGCGGAGAGCCCCATGACCGTCAACGAGAACGCGCCCGCGATCAGCCAGAAATTCGGGTCGCGGACCGCGTCGCGCGGCGTGACGGAGTGCTCGATCTCGAAGGCGAGCCCGGGCGCGTCGCCGACCGGCAGGCGCTCCTCGGCGGGCAGCTCCGCCGGCGGCTTCCGCATGACGAGCGCGATCGGCGCGACGCCGGTTCCGATCACGAGCGCGCCGAGCACGACGAACGCCTGCCGCCACCCGAAGCGCGCGATCAGCGTCTGCGCCAGCGGCACGAAGATCACGCCCCCCATGGAGATGCCGGCCGTCGCGAGGCCGAGCGCGCGCCCGCGCCGCCGCAGGAACCAGCCCGCCACCGCGCTGTTGCTCGGGATCGGGCCGAGCGCGGTCGAGCCGAGCGACACGCAAACGGCCATCAGCGCGTAGTACTGCGCCAGCGAGCGCACCTGGGAGAGCAGCATGAAGGTGCCTCCGAGCACGAGCGCCCCGAAGAGCTGCGAGCGCCGCGGACCGTGGCGGTCGACGACGCGGCCGACGAACGGCGACCAGAGCGCCCCGACGATCGACACCGACGAGAAGCCCCACGAGACCTGCGCGCGGCTCCAGCCGAACTCCTGGATCAAGGGCGTGAAGAAGACGCCGAAGCTGTAGAAGACGCAGCCGACGTTCAGGCAGTGCGTGAGGAAGGCGACCGCGACGATGCGCCAGCCGTAGTAGGAGGTTCGTCGAGCGCGCGGCACGAACCGCGCATTGTGGAGAGCGCGCGCGGCTGCGGCAAGGTTTGGCGCCCGAGGTCGGCCTCGGCGAGGAGCGCCTCGCGGCACGTGCCTTGCTTCCGAGGTGGACGTCGCTCTCCGTCTCGCCCGCGGAGCCGGGAGAAGCGAGCGCATCGGGCCGGAGATCAGATGTCGCGTTGTCACCAAAATGCCGTTCGCCACGCCCGTGTCGCGGAGTGGCGCGGGTGACCGCGTCGCTCGCGGGGGTGGCGCTGGCCGGCGCCGGCCTCGGTATCGGCATCGGCCTTCTGATCCGTCAGGACCGGCGCGCGAAGCGGACGGCCGCGCTGCTGCGCGGCCAGACCCGATTGCTCGAGATGATCGCGCTCGGGAAGCCGCACGGCGAGGTGCTCGAAGCGCTCTGTACGCTCGTCGAGCAGCAGGTGCCCGGCATGCTCTGTTCGGTGCTCCTCCTCGACGGCGACCGGCTCCGCCACGGCGCGGCGCCGGGCCTTCCCGCCGACTACTGCCGGGCGATCGACGGCATCACGATCGGACCGACCATCGGGTCCTGCGGCACGGCGGCGTACTCGCGCGCGCCGGTGGTCGTCACCGACATCGCCCACGACCCGCTCTGGAACGACTACCGCGACATCGCGCTCGCCCACGGCCTCGCGGCCTGCTGGTCGTTTCCCATCCTCGCGGGCGACGGGCGCTGCCTCGGAACGTTCGCGATGTACTACCGCCGCATCCGCACCCCGGCACGCGGCGACTGGCGCCTGATCGAGGTCGCGACCGACGTGGCCAAGGTCGCGCTCGAACGCCACCGCATCACGATCGAGCTGGCGCGCTCGACGGCGCGCGTCGCCGAGGAGTCGCGCGTGTCGAGCGCGCTCGCGCACGTCGGCCACGAAATGATCTCGTCGCTCGACACCCCGGTGCTCCTCGACCGGCTCTGCCAGCTCACGACCGAGCTGCTCTCGTGCGATCTGAGTGCGACCGTCCTGCACGACCCGACCCACCAGGTGCTCATGCCGCGCGCCTGGCACGGCTACACGCCGGAGCAGGTGGCGACGCTGCGGACGATGCGCCTCTCCGAAGCCTCGGTCGCGCCGCTGCTGCGGGCGCTCGAGCGCGACGGCGAAGCGCAGCTCCGGACCGACGCCGTCGTCGACCCGCCGAGCGCGCGCCTCCTCGCCGAGTACGGTGTCACCCACAGTCTCTTCGTGGCGCTCCGCCGCGGCCGCGACGTGATCGGCTTCCTCTGCGCCGCCCAGCGCGGACGCACGACGCCCTTCACCCCGTTGCAGCGCCGTCTGGGCGCCGGCATCGCGCAGATCGGCTCGATGGCCCTCGCGAACGCCCGCCTCGTGGAAGAGGTCCAGCAGGCGAGCCGACTCAAGACGGAGTTCGTGTCGACGATGTCGCACGAGCTCCGCACGCCCCTGAGCGTGATCCTCGGCTACGCCGACATGCTCGACGAGCCCGGACTCGATCCCGACGAGCACCGCCGCACGCTCGCGCGCATCCGCCGCGCCGGCCTCGAGCTTCTCGAGATGATCGAGACCACGCTCAACATCGGTCGCCTCGAAGCCGGCCGGGACCCGGCGTGCATCGAGCCGGTCGACGTCTCCGTGCTGCTCGACGAGCTCGCCGCGGAGTTCACCGCCGTGCATCAGTCGCCGGCGACCGCTCTGCGGTGGCACCACCCCGCCGGTCTCGTCCTCGACACCGACCGCCGGAAGCTCCGCGTGATCCTGAAGAATCTCGTCGCCAACGCCCTCAAGTTCACGACGCGCGGCGAGGTGCGCATCGCGACCACGATGCACGGCGACCGCTGCACCTTCACCGTCCACGACACGGGCATCGGGATCGCTGCCGACCGCCTGCCCGTCATCTTCGAGATGTTCCGCCAGGGCGACAGCTCCGACACGCGATCGTACGGCGGCGTCGGGCTCGGTCTGTACATCGTGCAGCGCTTCCTCGACCAGCTCGGCGGCGACATCGCGGTCGCGAGCGCGCTCGGTCGCGGGACGACCTTCACCGTGACGCTGCCGGCGCGCGCCGCGCTTTCGCTGACGGCGTGACCGCGCCGGCGCTGCGCCGCGATCCCGCCGCTTCCCGGGCCGTGTTCGAGCGGCGAGCGCCCGAGCGCCACGGCATCGCGGCAGGCGAGCTGCCATTCGACCTCGCCGCCGCGACCCACCCGGGGGCACATTCCATCCCCGCCGGGCGCGGACAAGCGGGTCAGCGTGCGGCGACGAACGCGTCGAGGACGTTGCGCGTCGCCTGCTGCAGACGCGGGTCGGGGGCGGCGCGGTCGCCGAAGGCGTCGAGCCCGAGGCTCCAGCCGATGGTGCCGGCCGCGAACACCCACGCGCCGCTCGGCGCCTGGTGGATCGCCGAGGCGGCCTCGGCCGTCGTCCCGGCGAAGCTCGTGAAGGACGAGCCGGAGAGGAAGGCCGTGCTGTCGACGCGGGCTGCGGGGGACGGCGCGGCGGGATCGAACGCGTCGGTCTCGTAGCCGACGATCCCCGGGATCACGTCGCCGTCGGCGAGGCCCGTGTCGGCGTAGACCCAGTGGTGGGCGTTCCGCACGACGTAGTCGGCATAGGCGCCGTGACGGCCGCCCGCGATGATGGCCCCGTGCTGGACGCCGATGAGCGCCTGCTCCGGACGCGCGAGCTCCGGGTCGCGCCACCGGACCGTCGTCGTCCCGTCCCGCACCGGGTCGAGCGCGGCGTCCTTGTAGCAGACCATGACGCGATCCGGGGCGCCCGTCGCCGACGGCGCGAAGCGTACCTGCCAGTAGGCGGCGTTGGCGCCGAAGAAGCCGAGGTGCACGCCGCGATCGCGCGCGCGCTCGATCGCGTCGTACATCGCGCGCGACCAGTACTCGTCGTGTCCCACCGAGAGGAACGCCCGGCTCCGCAGCAGCCGCTCGCCGCGCGCGTGGGTGTCGACGTCGGTCGTGTAGACGACGTCGTAGCCCTCGCGCTCGAGGAAGCGCACGAAGTGGATCTCCCAGTCGAGGAGCTGGCCCGCGCCGTCGCGGGCGTAGGGCCGATCGAAGGAGACCGCGACGGCGCGCGCATTGCCGGCGATCGTGGGCGCGCCGAAGCTGTCGCCGTAGAGGCTCTTGCCGCGCCGTCCGTCCGAGGGATAGTCGTTGTACGCCTGATACGTCGTGACGCTCTGCTGATAGACGATGTCGGCGGGCCGCTCGTCGTCGCGCACGACGAACGGGACGAAATTCGCGAAGCGCGCCTCGGTCCGCACGACGGCGAGGTAGACGCCGCTCACCCACTCCGACGGCACCGCGAGCTCGGCGCTCGGCGCCCAGTCGCACGCGATGAGCCCCGTCTCGGCGTCGACCGGACACTCGGCCTGCCGACTTCCCGTGAGCGGCCCGAGGCTCGCGGCGAGCGCGCCGCCGAGCCCCCCGTACCAGCCGATGCGGTAGACGTCGATCGTGTACGCCTGTGGCGGATCCACGCTGACGGAGAAGGTGATCGCCTCGCCGTGGTTCACGCTCGTGGCGGAGGCGTAGGCCTTCACCTGCTCCGCCGCGTCGTCGCCGCGCGCGTAGCCGTGGAGCCAGAACTGCCAGGTGTCGGTGCCGGGCCGCCGGTTCTCGTGGGCGACGACCGACTCCGTCCGTGCCAGCGACCGGGCGTCGCCTTGACCGCCCGAGCCGCACCCGGCCACGACGAGCAGCCCGACGGCCGTCGCCACCAACCACGGATCACGCTTCACCGCCGCTCGCGTGCGCCGCACGGGCTCCTCCCCTTCTCGACTACGTCCGTGGTCCCCCCGATGTTTCGCCACACGGTCCCCGGGCACCCCGAACAAGCCGCGCCGGAACGACACCGCCCTGCGCCCCGCCCCATCACGCTACGCCGCGACTCGCGGCAGGCTGACCGTGAACTCCGACCCGCGTCCGACCTCGCTCGCGGCGCTGACGGTGCCGCCATGCGCCTCGACGATCGCCTTCGAAAGGTAGAGCCCGAGCCCGGTCCCCGGGATCGCGCGATCGCGGTGGAAGCGGGCGTACTTGGTGAAGAGCCGCTCCAGGTCCGCCGCGGCCAGGCCGTAGCCGGTATCCCGCACCCGCAGGCACACCGCCGCCGGCGTGCTCTCGACCTTCACTTCGATCCGGCCCCCGGTCGGCGTGTACTTGAGGGCGTTGCCGACGAGATTCGTGACGACGCGTCCGAGCTGGCGGCGATCGCCGTGCACCACGCCCGAGCCGCCCTCGTGGACCAGCGTGATGTTCTTCTCGGACGCCGTCGGACGATGGCGGCCCACGATCTCGCCGGCGAGGGCGCCGAAATCGAGGCGATCACGCGCGATGCCGGCGACGCCGCGGTCGATCGCGGCCATGTGCAGGTGGTTGGTCGCGAGATCGGCGACGGCCTTCAACGACTCGGTCACCGAGCTCGCGAGGCCGAGCATCTCCGGCGAGGAACCCTCGTCCTTCAGCCGGTCGGCCAGCATCTCCATGTAGCCGAGCGCGACGTGGACGGGGTTGTTGATGTCGTGGCGCAGGGTCGCGAGGAACTCCTCGCGCGCCTCGTTGCGGGCCGCATCGAGCGCGAGCGCCGCCGACGTCGCGACCAGCGCGAGCACGCGCCGGTGGTCCTCGAGCGCGGCCCCGTCGCCGCGCGTGTGCACCAGCAGCACGCCGATCGGGTTGCCGCGCACCGGCAGCGGCGCAGCGATCACGGCCGCGCCGGGAGCCGGCTCGGGCACCCATGGCAGCGGCGGGACGTCGCGGATCACGACCGGATCGGGTCCCGCGAGCGCCGCCGCGAACGGCTCGCGGTCGACGCGCATCTCGGCGGTCGGCTCGACGTCGTAGCTGGCCGGCACGACCGTTTGCAGGGTGCAGATGCGGCGCGGGCCGTCGACCGCGACGAACGCGACCGCGTCGGCGTAGCGCTCTTCCCACACGAGCTCGACGAGCGCGCGGCACGCGGACGCGAAATCGGGAACGCGCGCGAGCCGCTCGTTCACGGCGCCGAGGAAGGCCATCTCCTCGATGCGCTGGAGCAGCGCGCTCTCGGTGCTCAGAGCCGCGGCGCCGCGGTCACTCGAAGGTGGCATAGTTGAGCGCGTGGTCGAGGTCGGCATCGAACTGCTCGAGGATGGCGTCGAGGGTCTCGGGTTCGAGGGCGAGGCGCCCCCACGCGGTCGGATCGATCGGCGCGAGCCGACGGTCGCCGCCCGATCCGTAGCCGAGCGCGCGCACCAGCGCGTTCGCGGCGTGCACGATCGCGGTTTCGTCGCGCGCCGTGCGCGCGCGCGACGGTGCGTGGTGCCAGGTGATCGGCTCGGCGAGGCACGCCGGGAAGCGCCACTTGTCGACGAGCCAGCCCGCGACCTCGCCGTGGTCCGTACCGAGCTCCTCGCGCTCCACCTCGATGAACGAGCGGCCCGTCCGCCCGGCCGTGTCGACGATGTGGACGAAGGCGTCGGGCAGCTGCTTGTAGAGCACGACCTTCCCGAGGTCGTGCAGCAGCCCCGCGGCGGTCGCTTCCTCGGGGTTCGCGCGTCCGGTCACCTTGGCGATCGCACCGGCGGCGACGGCGCAGCCGAGCGAGTGCTCCCAGAAGCCCGGCAATCCGGAGAGCGCGCGCATGTCGAGCACGCTCGTCGAGAGGATGACGCTGCGGGTGACGGCGGTGCCGAGCATCACGAGCGCCTGTCCCACCTGACTGACGCTGCCCTGCGCGTTGTAGAAGGCCGAGTTCGCGAGCCGCAGCACCTGCGACGTCAGCGACTGGTCGATCTCGATGAGCTCCGCGACGCTCGCCAGGTTGATCTCCGGGTCTTCGAGCGCGATCACGACGCGCTCGAGCAGCTTCGGCAAGGTCGGGAGCGAGCGCAGGCGGCTCACCTCCCAGCGGAACTTCTCCTTGGAGGTCGGCGCGGCGGCGGTCACGACTCGCGTCCCTCCGTGGCGGCCGCGGCGCCGACGAACGCCGCCGCACGGCGCTCCAGGTGGCGCGCGATCGCGGTCCGGATCTCGAGGAGCGCCGGGGTCGGCGGCGCCGTGGAGAAGCGCGCCGCGAGTGCCTCCCGCTCCTCGTCGAGCGTCCGCACCTGCTCCCAGGGAGCCCGCTCGCCGGCGTCGTCCACCATCACGCTCTGGACCGCCATCTGCCGCAGCACCCGCACCACACCGAGCGAGAGGAGCGTGCCGACGCCCGCGACGAGCCGCCCGTTCGCGTCGCTGATCGGCCGTGCGAGCCGCATCTGCGGCGTCGCGTACTGGAGATGGATACGAACCCCCATGTGTCGCTCGCTGCTACGTCGCTTGGCATGACGTAGCGCACACCTCCCCGGGCAGATTGCCCCCGGGGGTTCGTTCGGCCGTCTCGGGGCGAAACTTGAGCGTGCCCGCGCGGCGCCGGCCGCGCCGCACGACCCGCCCCCTGCGCCGGCTCTTAGTGTCCGGGGGCGGCCGTCCCGCCGGGCTTGAAGCGGAAGACGTGGTACGGCGCGTGCGCGTGCTGGTGGCCGGGCGCGACGAACAGGACGTGCTGCAGCGCGCTGCACGTCACGTAGAGCCAGCCGCCGGGGCCGAAGCTCAGACCGTCGGGCCAGCGGAGCTTCGGATCCTTGACCAACGTCGTGAGCCTGCGGTCGGGACCCAGCGTCAGCACCGCGGAATGCTCCGGATCGGTAACGTAGACGTTGCCGGCGTCGTCGCTGCTGAGCCCGTCGCTGATGGTCTTCGGACCGTAGTCCTCGACCTCGGCGGCGAGCGCGGCGGCCGCGAGCGCCGGATCGTCGAGCGCGGCGGTCGCGATGCGGAACAGGCGATCGCCGTTCACGGGCGCATAGTAGAGCCACCGCCCTGCGCGATCGAGCGCGATCGAGTCGACGCCGATCCTGAGCGTGTAGACGCCGAGGACGACCATGTCGCGTCCCGCGGCGTTCATCACGTAGTCCTTCGGCAGCACCGACGGATGACGGTCGAGAAGCCGCCGGCTCGTCCGCCGCTCGACGTCGTACACGACGAGCGCCGGCGTCTGCGCGATCGGGCTCGACTCCGCGATGTAGATGCGCTTCCCGTCCGGCGAGACCGCGAAATCGTTCAGCATCGAGAGGAAGCCGGCGACGTTCTTCGGGAAGTCGTACTGGTGCACGACGCGGCGGGTGTCGACGTCGAACGCCAGAATGCGCGGCTGGCTTCGTGCGTACTCGGCGTGATCGAGCACCCAGAGCCGCCCCTGCCGGTCGATACGCACCGAGAGCGGCGTCACGAAGTGGAGCGGGGTCTCTGGCTTCTGAAACGCCTCGTCCGGAAACGGCACGGGCTTCCCGCCCACGAGCTCCGCTACCTTGATGAGCGGCTTCCCGTCGGGGTGCAGCGTGACGAACACGCGTCCGCTCGCCGACACCGCGATGTTGCCCGGCGGGTAGTCGAGCGCCGCCACCTGCTCGACTGCGCTCGCCGGGATGGCCGGCGCGGTGGTGCGGTCCTCCAGACGCACGCCGCCGCCGAAGAGGAGGCGGACGCCGAGCAAGAAAACCGCGAGCGCTACGACGAGCCCGACGAGGAGACGAACGAGGACGCGCATGCGCGCCGTGTAGCGAACGACCTCCGTGCCCGCAACGTCGGCCCGCGGCGTGCCGGAGCGGCGCCGGCCGCGGACGGAGGCTACCGCGGGTCGATGCGGTACACCGTGCCCGCGAGATCGACGACGTAGAGCTCGCCGGCCAGATCCTCGCCGAACGATGCCAGCGCCTCCATGGTCGCGCTCGACGTGAGCGCGTCCGTGAGCTCGACCTGGCTCACCGCCGCGCTGCCGTTCCACACGAACGACCGGATCCGTCCGGTGCAGAGGTCGCCGTGGAGATAGCGGCCGGCGAGCGCCGGGATCGCGCCGCCCCGATAGACGTGGCCGCCGATCACCGAGCAGTCCTCGGTGCCGGTGCCGTTGGCGTGCGGATACGCGATCGCCGGGAAGGTGACGCCGGTCGTGTCGCAGTCGTTGCGCGGCTCGAAACATGCGAAGCCTTCGGTAACGTCCCAGCCGTAGTTGCGGCCGCCCTGGCCGCGCGGTTCGACGTCCACCTCCTCGAAGTCGCCTTGCCCGACGTCGCCGATGTAGAGATCCCCGGTCAGGCGGTCGAAGCTGAAGCGGAACGGGTTGCGGAGGCCGTAGTCCCAGACGTCCGGATCGCCGCCCGCGAGATTGCCGGGCGGCGGCGCGTCCGAATCGACGTCGACGCGGAGCATCTTCCCGAGCTTGCTCTCGAGGTTCTGCGCCTGCTCCTCCGGATCGCCGGCCCCGCCGCCGTCGCCGAGCCCGGCGTAGAGGAAGCCGTCGGCGCCGAACGCGATCGTGCCGCCGTTGTGATTCGACGCGGACCGATGCGCGATCGTGCGGAGCACGCGGAGCGCGCTCGGCTCGGCGATCGTCGGATCGGCGGCGCGGCGCGCATATTCGGCGACGACGACGTCGCCGCGCGCGTCCGTGTAGTAGACGTAGAAGCGGCCGTTCCCGGCGTAGCCCGGATGGAACGCGAGGCCGAGGAGCCCCTGCTCACCGCCCTTGCCGGTGAGCGCCGTGACGTCGAGGAACGGGCGATCGAGCAGCGACCCGTTCTCGACGATACGCACGCGTCCCGGCTTCTCGACGACGTAGAGCCTCCCCGGATCGCCGGGAGCGCCGAGCGCGAGCAGCGGACCGTCGAGACCGGTCGCGACCGGCGTGAGCCGCAGCGCCGGCACGATCGGGCAGGCGGTGAACGCAGCCAGCCCGGCCGCGAGCCGGAGCACGTTCACGCCGTCGCTCACGCTCAGGGCGCCGGTGCCGTCGAGGTCGCAAAGCGCGGCCTCGCAGCGGCCGTCGAGCCCCGCGGCCGCCTGCAAGGCGCGCACCCCGTCGGTGACGGTGACGGCGCCGCTCCGATCGGCATCGCCGCAGACCTGCGCGGCCGCGGAGCCCGCGCGCGCGGCGACCGCCACCCCGAGCGCCACGGCACACGCGATCCGCGCGACCCGGCCGATACGAACCGCTCCTGCGAACATGAACGTCCTCCTCCTCGCGAACGACGGCGCGCTCGGCGTGCCTACGCGCGCCGCCGCGGATCGGATGCGCGCGGGCGCCATCATGCCGGGCGCCTTCGGCGGGGCAAGCCACCCGGCTCGGTCCGGATGCCCGATCCGACGCCGCCACCGCATCCCCCGATCATTCCGCCACCGTCACACTGTCACCGTCACACTTGACCATCGTGGCGCCGCCCGACTACGGTTCGAGCGTTCCACCATGCGACGACTCCCGGTCATCGGCAGCATCGAGCTCGCCTTCGTGAAGCCCCGGACGGACCACGCGCAGCCGGGCACGACCGGCAAGGCGCGCAACCCGAAGTAGCCGGCGGACGTCGACGTGCCGCGCATCGGCTGGATCGGTACCGGAATCATGGGCGCCTCGATGTGCGGGCACCTCGTGGACGCCGGCCACCCCACGACGATCTTCACCCGCACCCGGGCCAGCGCCGAGCCCCTCCTCGCGCGCGGCGCCGCCTGGGCCGACGCGCCGGCGGCGGTCGCCGCCGCCTCCGACGTGGTCTTCACGATGGTCGGGTATCCGGCGGACGTGCGTGAGGTCGTGCTCGGGCCTGCCGGCGTGCTCGCGGGCGCGGGACCCGGCACCATCCTCGTCGACATGTCGACGAGCGAGCCGGCGCTCGCACGCGAGATCGACACCGCGGCGCGGGCACGGGGCGTCGCGGCGCTCGATGCGCCGGTCTCGGGCGGCGACGTCGGCGCGCGCGAGGCCCGCCTCTCGATCATGGTCGGCGGTGACGCCGCGGCGTTCGAACGCGTGCGGCCGCTCTTCGAGCGCCTGGGCCGGACGATCGTGCTCCAGGGCCCCGCGGGCTCGGGTCAGCACACGAAGATGGTGAACCAGATCCTCATCGCGAGCGGCATGATCGGCGTTTGCGAGGCGCTGCTCTACGCCCGGCGGTGCGGTCTCGACGTCGCGACCGTCCTCGCGTCGGTCTCTGGCGGCGGCGCGGCCTCGTGGTCGCTCGCCAACTACGTCCCGCGCATCGAGCGCGGCGACCTCGAGCCCGGGTTCATGATCGAGCACTTCGTGAAGGACATGGGGATCGCGCTCGCGGAGGCGCGGCGCATGGGGCTCACGCTGCCGGGCCTCGAGCTCGCCGCGCGCCTCTACTCGAGCCTCGTCGCGGCGGGACACGGACGCAAGGGCATCCAGGCGCTCCTCCTGGCGCTCGACCGCTCGGATCCCGTCGCCCCCTGACGGGTCTTGAAGCCGCGAAGAGCTTCGCGCTAGGAGCCTGTCCGGTGCGTGGAACCTCGCGTCCGGGAGTGCTCGTCGGCGTCGCGTTGGTCCTGATCCTCGGGACCGCATGGCTCCTCCGCCGCGTGAACGCCGAGCGGGCGCGCGACCGCGGCACGACGGTCGCCACGGCGCCGACCGCGGGCGCGCCCGCCGCGCCGAACGCGCGCCGGACGCCCCTCTGGCAGCCGGATCCGAACGATCCCGAGCCCGCCGAGGATCTCGCCTACAAGGCCGATCCGCTGTCGCCGATGGTCGATCCCGCCGACGAATGGGCCCGTATCGACTTCGACGAGATGCGGCGCGCGCTCCCCGACAACCTCTACTGGAAGATGGCCTTCCCGACGAAGGACCAGGCGTTGATCGACGAGCGCGCCCGCATCCGCGAGCAATGGAACGTCGAGTACGGGAAGGTGATCTCGAACACCGCGACCGATCAGGAGATCGACGCCTTCTACGGTGAGCAGCAGAAGATCTCCGAGGACTACCTCGAATGGCTCGTCTACCTCGCCGACCATTACGGGAACCTCGTACCGCGCTCCGCGACCGGCGGCCTGAAGCTCGCCGGCGAGATGCACCTCGCGCGCCTCGAGGAGATCCCGCGCAAGATGGCCGAGGCGAAGGAGCGCAGCGCCGCGCACGCGAAGGCGCGCCAGGCGTGGCTCGAGGAGCAGCGCCGGTTCGCGTCACCCGCGCCGCCGGCACAGTGACCGCAACGCGCGGTGACGCGTAGCGGCGACATCGCTTGCCCGTTCACGACAATTTTCTTGCGCTGCGCACCGGCAACGTGCTAGCCCGCGATCCCGATGTCCCTTCGGACGAGGCATGGTGCCTCGTCCCACATCCCAAAGGAGGCTGCGACGAATGAAAGCTCGTACCTTGCTCCTGGTCCTTGCGGCTGCGGCGGCGCTGGCGCTGCCGAGCACGTCGCGCGCGATCGGCATCGAAGATGTCGTCGACGGCGGCAACACCTACCCCTGGGTCCTCGTCGAGCTGCCCGGCACCGTGTGCAGCAACGGTTCGCAGTATCGCTTCTGGTATTACGATTCGCCGACCTCCAACAACATGGCCATCTCCTACGAGGGTGGCGGCGCGTGCTGGGACTACCCGAGCTGCAGCGGGCAGACCGGCATCCTCGGCGCCGCCAACCCGAACGGCATCCCGACCGACTACATCACCCAGATGAAGGCGAAGTACGTCTCGCCGATCATCAACGGCGCCGACCCCGGCATTCCGATCTTCCGCTCGAAGACGAACCTCGTCACGAACGGCTGGGACATGGTCTACATGCCGTACTGCACGGGCGACGTGCACGTGGGGAACCGCGTCGTCACCTACACGGACCCGACCGGCCAGAACCCGCCGCTCACGTTCCGCCACAACGGCTACAACAATTCGGTGGCCGCGCTGAACTTTCTGCACACGCGCTTCCCGTCGATCGGGAAGCTCGTCGTGACGGGCTTCAGCGCCGGCGGCGTCGCGACCAACACCATCTTCTACCAGGCGCGCCGCACGCTGCTCCCGACCGTCAAGGCGTACCTGCTGAACGACTCCGGTCCGGTCTTCCCGGCGCCGAACGCGAGCTACAACTCGTACCAGCTCCACCAGACCATTACCGTGTCGTGGAACATGGCCTCGCTCTTCAGCCAGCTGCCCGCCCCGTTCAATCCGTCGAACTACGGCACCATCAACCAGATGGTCGCGCAGCAGTTCCCGAACGACCGCATGGCGTACACGGGCTACTCGAGCGACTACAACTTCTCGCGCTTCTCCTACGAGCGCTTCTTCCCGGGCATCGACCAGGCCGGCATCCTCGCGAAGTGGCGGGCCGACCAGACGAACCTGATCAATCAGATCAAGAACTACTCGAACTGGAGCTACCACGTGCCGTGGCACCGGCCGATCAACGACAGCCACTGCGTATCGATCATCACCTTCATCGGCAGCCACGCCTGTCCGAGCGTGCGCAAGAAGAAGTGGTACGAGTTCTTCGAGTGGCCGCAGACGCAATCGTGGAAGTGCCCGAGCGGCTTCCGGCCCTTCGAGACCTTCCTCTCGAACTGGATCGGCAGCAACCTCCAGCAGCGGATCGTCGAGCCGGAGAACTACTACAACAACGAGGATCCCGGGATGCAGATCATCGGCCCGGCGATCAACGACGCACTCGCGGGCGTCTGATCGGCGGACGCGACATCACGAGGCGGGGGTCCCGGCGGGGCCCCCGCCTTTTTGCTCGCCGCGGTGCGCCCGCCGCGCTCGCCGCGTACACGCTCTTCGCCGCCGCCTGCAGCCCGAGCGCGCCGCCCGCGCCCGTGGCGACGACGACCCCGGCCGCGCCCGCGACGGGCGCTCCGTCCCCGGGCGGCGACGTGGGACGGGCGGCCTCCGCGCAGAACCGCGTCCTCGGGCTCGGGGAAGCCCGCAACCCGGAGCCGTTCAGCCTCGACCAGCGGCTGCTCGACGCCGCCCGCCGGAACGACCGGACCACGATCGCGCGCGCCCTCGAGCTCGGCGCGCATCCGGCCGCGAAAGACGAGATCGGGCGGAACGCGCTCTTCCTCGCCGTCATGGACGGGAAGAGCCTCGAGCTCACGCGCTGGCTCCACGAGGAGCAGAAGCTCGGCGTCGACGATCCCGACGTCACCGGACGGACGCCGCTCAGCTTCGCCGCCGACACCGGCCAGCTCGACGTCGCGCGCTACCTCGTCGAGCAGGGCGCCGCCGTCGACAGCCGCGATTTCAACCAACGGACGCCGCTCATGCACGCCGCCGGCGCCGACCACCCCGACGTGATCGCGTATCTCGTGGATCGCCACGCCGACGTGAACGCCCGCGACCAGTTCGGCGACACGCCGCTGATCATCGCCTGCGGGAAGGGCAACACGGGGAGCGCGGCGATGCTGCTCCGGCGCGGGGCCGACGCGACGATCCAAGACCAGGAAGGACGGACCGCCAAGGAGCGAAGCGCGCCGGAAACGGAGCCGTGCCTGCGGCTGCCGAAGTAGGCCACGGCTTCGGCGCGCGCGCCGACACGGATCCTCTCCGCGGCGCAGACGCGCTCGCCACCGCCGCGGGCGGCGCGCTCTACTTCCTCGGCTACCTCGGGTGGGGAGCCTGGCCCTGCCTCTTTCTCTTCCTCGTGCCGTTGTGGTGGGCGCTCGCGCGCGCGGCGCGGCGGCGCCAGGCGGCCGGCCTCGGCTTCCTCTTCGGCGCTTGCGCGTTCGCGGGAGGCCATCTCTGGTTGCTCGCGCTGATCGGTCCCTTTCTCGACGGCCGCTGGACGACCGGCGCCGCGCTCTGGCTCGCCTACGGCGCGTGGTTCGCGCTCGCCTTCGCGCTCTACGGGCTCGCCTTCCACGCGCTCCGGCGCCGCGGATACGGGGTGGGCGTCGCCGGCGTCGCGCCGTACGTCCTCCTCGAATGGGCGCAACCGCAGATCTTTCCGCTCTATGCCGGGAACGGCCTCGTCGCCGTCCCGCTCCTCGCGCAAGCCGCCGATCTCGGCGGACCGCTTCTGCTGACGGGCCTTCTCGCGGGCGCCAACCTCGTCGTCTTCGAGAGCATCGCGTGGCTGGACGGACGCCGCGCCCGGCCGGCGGCGACCTGGATCGCGGGCGCCGTCGTCGGGCTCGCCGTCGTCGCCTACGGACTGGCGCGGATGGCCGAAGCCGACGCCGCGAGCGCGCACGCACCCGCGGTCCGCGTCGGCATCGTCCAGGCGAATCTCGACGTCCGAGCCAAGGACACTCTCGGCGTCATCACCCACCGCAAGCACCTCGCCCAGACGCGCGAGCTCCTGAACGAGGGCGATGTCGATCTCGTCGTCTGGCCCGAGAGCGCCTACGTCCGCGGCATCCGACGCCCCCTTCCGGTCTCGAGCCGGCCGATCGTGCAGGATCTGCCGATCCCGCTCCTCTTCGGCGCCAGTTCGGCGACCGAGGTCGACGGCCGGAAGGTCAAGTCGAACTCGGCGCTGCTCGCCGGCGAGGACGGCTTCATCCGCGACGCGTACGACAAGAACCTGCTCATCCCGCTCGCGGAATCGATGCCGTTCGCGACCACGCTGCCGGCGCTCGCGGCGCTCTTTCCCCACGCCGAGCAGTTCGCCGCCGCCGAAACCGTCCCGGCCTTGCGTCTCGGCCCCTGGCGGATCGCGACGCCGATCTGTTACGAGGCGATCCGTCCGGAGCTCGTCCGCCGCATGGTCCGGGAATCCTCGCCGCACATCCTCGTGACCCTCGCGAACGACGCCTGGTTCGGCGACTCCCAGGAGCCCTGGATCCACCTCGGGCTCGCGCGGCTCCGCGCGATCGAGCATCGCCGCTGGCTCGTGCGCGCGACCAACAGCGGCGTGAGCGCGATCGTCGATCCCGCCGGGCGCCTCGTCGCTCGCACCGGACTTCTCACCCGCGCGAACCTGCGCGGCATCGTGCACCCCCTCGCGGGGGCGACGCTCTACGCGCGGCTCGGCGACTGGCCCGGATGGATCGCGCTCGCCGTCGCGGCGGCCGCGACGCTCGCCGGCCGGCGCCGATGAGCGACATGTCGATGCACGAGCCGAAAGCGCGCGCGCACGCCGCCGCCGTCGCCCTGCGCGATGCGCTGCGCACCGCACGGACGAAAGAGTCGCCGCCCACCGCCGGCCGTTGACGGAGGGAGTGGCCCGGCAGCGTCGGACGTGTCAGAAGGGAGCCATGTCCGAGCTTTCCTCGCAGCTTCTGGTGGCGATGCCGCAGCTGGACGACCCCAACTTCAAGCGTTCGGTCGTGCTGTTGGTGCACCACGGCGAGGGAGGCAGCTTCGGCATCGTCCTCAATCGGTCGCTCGACCTCACGATGAGCGAGCTCATGCAGAACAGCGGGATCCAGTGGCCGGCGGGCGTCGGAAGCGTCGGATGGGGCGGGCCGGTACAACCCGAGCGCGGCTGGGTCGTGTTCTGCGACGACGCCCCCCCCGCCGCGGCGCCGGACGGCGGCGGCGAGGACGACGACGTGGCAACCCTGGGACACGGCGTCCGCGTCACGGGCTCGCTCGACAAGCTCCGCTCGGTCGCGAGCCATCCGCCGTCCGCGGTCCGCCTCTTCCTCGGGTACGCCGGCTGGGGCGCCGAGCAGCTCGAGAGCGAGCTCGCCGAGGGCGCCTGGCTGCTCGCTCCGCTCCGGCGCGAGGTCGTCTTCGACACGGCGGAGGACCACATGTGGGAGGCGGTGGTCCGCGGTCTCGGCATCGATCCGACGGCGCTCGTCCCCGCCCGCGGTATCCACTAGCCGCCGCGGCGGCCCGTCGACGATCGCGCACGACCCGGCGGTTCCACGGGGGTGGCGGGTCGGTTCATCGTTCGAGCCGGTGGGGCCCAGCGCCTAGTGCCCGCCGCTGCCACCATGCCTTGGGCACACGCGAGCTGTCCTCACTCCTCACCGACCCGCCACCCCCGCGGCGGCACCGCCGATGCCGTGCGTGGCGACAACGGGCGCCGCGAATCGTCTTCGGCCGAAGAGAAGAACCTTCGGGAACGTGCCGAGTGGTCGAAGACAGAGCAGCGATAGGGCGGCGACGACGCGGCGGGCACGAGCGCGGTCTCAGCGGACGGTCGCTCCGCGCGGGTGGCGGGTCGGTGAGGAGTGAGGACAGCTCGCGTCGTGCGCAGGGCGGACGAGGCAGCGGCGCGTAGTACGCGCGGGGCCCCACCGGCCCGAACGATGAACCGACCCGCCACCCGCGCGGAACCGCAGCGGCGACGAGGACCGATCGAGCTCGAACGAGGTCAGCCGCGCCGGAGCAGCGCCCGCACGTACTCGCGACTGAGCCGCTGGATGTTCGTGACCGAAATCTCCTTCGGGCAGACCGCCTCGCACTCCCCCTCGTTGGAGCACGCCCCGAACCCTTCCTCCTCCATCTGCGCCACCATCGCGAGCACGCGCCGCTCGCGCTCCGGGCGGCCCTGCGGCAGCGTCGCCAGGTGGCCGACCTTCGCGCCGACGAAGAGCACGGCCGAGGCGTTCTTGCAGGCGGCGACGCACGCGCCGCAGCCGATGCACGCCGCCGCATCCATCGCCCGCTCCGCATCGTCCTTCGGCACCGGGATCGCATTGGCCTCGGGCGCGCTGCCCGTATCGACCGACACGTAGCCGCCCGCCGCGATGACACGATCAAAGGCGCTCCGGTCGACGACCAGGTCCTTCACGACCGGAAAGGCGCGCGCCCGCCACGGCTCGAGGGTGATCACGTCGCCGTCGCGGTAGTGGCGCATGAAAAGCTGGCACGTGGTCGTCGCGGCCTTCGGTCCGTGAGCGACCCCGTCGACGACCAGGCCGCACGAGCCGCAGATACCCTCGCGGCAATCGGAGTCGAATGCGATCGGCTCTTCGCCGCTCGCGGTGAGGTCCTCGTTCACGACGTCGAGGAGCTCGAGGAGCGACATGTGGGGCGACACGTCGCGCGCCGTGTAGTCGACGAGCCGTCCGGGCGTCTGCGGGCCCGGCTGCCGCCAGACCCGCAACGTCAGCGTCATCGTCGCTTCGCTCACTTGTAGCTCCGCTGCGTCAACGTGACGCTCTCGAAGTGGAGCGGCTCCGTGTGGAGCGTCGGCGTCCGATCCCCGCCGTGCCACTCCCATGCGGCGACGTGCGCGAAGTGCTCGTCATCGCGCTGCGCCTCGCCGTCGGGCGTCGCGTGCTCCTCGCGGAAGTGGCTGCCGCACGACTCGTCACGGGCGAGCGCGTCGATCGCCACGAGCTCTCCAAACTCGAGGTAGTCGGCGACCCGGAGCGCCTGCTCGAGCGACTTGTTGAAGTTCGTGGGCTCGCCGGGAACGCGCACGTTCTGCCAGAAGGCCTCGCGCTGCGCGCGCACCGCGGCGCGCGCCTCCTCGATGCCCTGCGCGGTGCGCGAGATGCTGCACTTCTCCCACATGACCTGGCCGAGCCGACGATGGTGGGTGGTGACCGACGTGTCCCCGCGCACGCGGAGCACGTGGTCGATGCGCGTCTGCACCGCGTTCGCCGCCTCCTTGAAGGCGTCGTGGTCCGTCGACACCCTCCCGAGCGTCGTCCCCGCGATGTAGTTCGCGAGCGTGTACGGGATGATGAAGTAACCGTCGGCGAGACCCTGCATGAGCGCGCTTGCGCCGAGCCGGTTCGCGCCGTGGTCGGAGAAGTTCGCCTCACCGAGCACGAAGAGGCCCGGGAGGTTGCTCATCAGATCGTAGTCCACCCACAGGCCGCCCATCGTGTAGTGCACCGCCGGGTAGATGCGCATCGGAGCCGCGTACGGGTCGTCGCCGACGATGCGCTCGTACATCTGGAAGAGGTTGCCGTAGCGCTCACGGATGACGTTGGCGCCGAGCCTCTGGATCGCGTCGGCGAAGTCCAGATAGACCGCGTAGCCCGTCGGGCCGACACCCTGCCCCGCCTCGCACACCGCCTTGCAGTTGCGGGCGGCGACGTCGCGCGGCACGAGGTTGCCGAAGCTCGGATAGCGCTCCTCCAGGAAGTAGCAACGCTCGCCCTCGGGGATCTCCCGCGGCGCGCGATGGTCGCCGGCGCGCTTCGGGATCCACACCCGCCCGTCGTTCCGCAGGCTCTCGCTCATGAGCGTGAGCTTCGATTGGTACTCGCCCGAAGCCGGGATGCAGGTCGGGTGGATCTGGACGAAACAGGGGTTGGCGAAGTAGGCGCCGCGTTTGGCGCAGCGCCACGCCGCGGTGACGTTGCAGTTCCCGGCGTTGGTCGAGAGGAAGTAGAGGTTGCCGTACCCGCCCGTCGCGAGCAGCACTGCGTCGGCGGCCCAACGTTCGATCTCGCCCGTGACGAGATCACGGGTGACGATGCCGCGCGCCCTGCCGTCGACGACGACCAGGTCGAGCATCTCGCGACGCGGGAAGATCTTGACGGTCCCCTCGTCGACCTGGCGCATGAGCGCCCCGTAGGCGCCGATCAAGAGCTGCTGCCCGGTCTGTCCGCGCGCGTAGAATGTTCGCGACAACTGCGCGCCGCCGAACGAGCGGTTGTCGAGGAACCCCCCGTACTCTCGGGCGAACGGCACGCCCTGCGCCACGCAGTGGTCGATGATCTTGACGCTCACCTCCGCGAGGCGGTGGACGTTCGCCTCGCGGGCACGAAAATCGCCGCCCTTGATGGTGTCGTAGAAGAGCCGGAACACCGAGTCGCCGTCGTTCTTGTAGTTCTTCGCGGCGTTGATCCCGCCCTGCGCCGCGATCGAGTGCGCGCGCCGGGGGCTGTCGAGAATGGTGAACGCGAGGACGTTGTAGCCGAGCTCCCCGAGCGAGGCCGCGGCCGAGGCTCCGGCGAGTCCGGTGCCGACCACGATGACCGTGTGCTTGCGCCGGTTCACCGGATTCACGAGCTTCAAGTGGTCCTTGTAATGGGTCCACTTCGTGTCGAGCGACCCCGGAGGAACCTTGCCGTCGAGGATCACGCCGGCACCCATCCGAGCCAGATCGCGATCGGGACGACGACGAAGCCGACGGTGACGACGACCGCCAGCACGTTGCCGGTGCGACGCAGCCAGTCCCGGTCGCCGACGCCGAGCGACTCGAGGCCGCTCGCGAAGGCGTGCCAGAGGTGGCATCCGATGATCAACATCGCGCCCACGTACCACGCGACCTCGAGCGGCTCGTGGAACTCCTCGATCACCAGGCGATGGAGGTCGCGCACCGCGGGGTCGGTCGGCGACGGATAGATCGGTCCCCACTTGAAGGTCCAGAGGTGGAGCGGCACGAACGCGATCAGGAAGATCCCGCTCAGGATCATCGTCGAGGACGCAACGCTCTTGTGGCTCTTGCCTCCTGCCCGCCCCTTCACGACGTAGCGGTCGGGGCGCGCCTTGCGGTTCCGCACCGTGACCGCGATGCCCGAGACCAGGTGCGCCGCGAAGAGCGCGAGGAGGCCGAGCTCGGCGACGTAGATCAGCGGGTTGCTGACGAGGTGATGGCTGTACCCGTTGAAGACGTCGCGCCCCGCGAACAGGACCAGGTTGCCGGCGACGTGGACGAGCAGGAATGCGAGCAGCAGCAGTCCGCTCGCCCCCATGAGCATCTTGCGGCCGATGGAGGACGAGAGAAAGCGGACGAGCGCCGACACCTCAGCCCCCGGGAGTCCCCAGCCAACCCCGGCTCACGATGTCGGACATCGTGAGCGCCAGCATGATCGCCACGAAGACGAACCCGCTCGCCACCACCAGCCACGTGAGCTTCGAGCTGTACTTCACGTGCATGAAGAACAAGACGACCAGGGTCGCCTTGGTGACGGCGATCCCGAGGGCCACGATCGTGTTCATCGTCCCGAGGTCGATGAAGGCCACCCACACGGTGAGGGCCGTCAACACCATGAGCGCCGCGAAGATCGCCAGGTAGATCGTGATCGGGACGACGTGATCGCTGCTGCGGGCGCCGGCGCTCATCTCAGTGCCTCCCGATCAGATACAGCAGAGGAAACAGGAAGATCCAGACGATGTCGACGAAGTGCCAGTACAGACCCGTGAGCTCGACCGGGCTGTAGTAGGCGCTGCCGTACGCACCCCGCGCCGCCCGCCACACGAGCACTCCGAGGACGGCGATGCCGATGACCATGTGCAGCGCGTGGAGGCCGGTCATCACGAAGTAGAGGGAAAAGAAGATCTGAGCGTGCCGCGCGTCGCCGTCGAACAGGAAGTTCGGCCCCGGAATCAGGTGTTCGTGGAACTTGTGCCCATACTCGATCGTCTTGACGCCGAGGAACACGCACCCGAGAAAGATCGTCGCCAGCAGGAAGATCACCTGCGCCCAGCGCTTCCCGAGCTGCGCGCCGTGGACGGCGAGCGCCATCGTGAGGCTGGAGGCGATCAGGACCGCCGTGTTGAACGAGCCGAGGACCACGTCGAGGTGGTGACTCGATTGCGCGAAGGCGGCCGGGTACATGAACCGATAGACGGTGTACGCGACGAAGAGCCCGCCGAAGAACAGGATCTCCTGCGCGATGAACACCCACATCCCGAGCTGTGCCGCGCCGTGCTGGTGCTCGGCGCTGTCGAACTGGTGGGCGTACGCGCGCTCGGCCGAGTGGCCGCGCGCTGCCGCGTGGGCGTGACCGGCGCTCATATGAATTCGGCCTCGTGCATGTCTGAGTAGGCGTACGCCCCCTCGGTGACGACCGGCGTCGTCGCGAAGTTCTCGGTCGGCGGCGGTGACGGCGTCTGCCACTCGAGCCCGGTCGCGCGCCACGGGTTGTCGGGCGCGACCTTGCCGTAGCGGAGCGACCACAGAAGGTACGTGAGCGGCAGCAGGTAGCCGACGCCGAGGATCGTCGCGCCGGCCGTCGACATCACGTTCAGCACCTGAAACTCGGGCGGGTACATGTGATAGCGCCGCGGCATCCCGAGGTAGCCCGCCAGGAACTGCGGGAAGAACGTCAGGTTGAAGCCGACGAAGATGGTCGCGGCGCCGATGCGGGCAGGCCATTCCGGATACATACGGCCCGAGATCTTCGGCCACCAATAGTGGATGCCGCCGAGGTAGCCCATGATCGCGCCGCCGACCATGATGTAGTGGAAGTGCGCGACGACGAAGTACGTGTCGTGCACGTGCACGTCGAAGCCGAGCGTCGCCAGGAAGAGCCCCGTGAGGCCGCCGATCGTGAAGAGGCCGATGAAGCCGAGCGCGTAGATCATCGGCGCGGCGAACTCGATCGATCCGCGGTACAGGGTGGCCGTCCAGTTGAATACCTTCACGGCCGACGGGATCGCGACGAGGAAGCTCAGCACGGAGAAGATGAGCGACGCGTAGACCGACTGGCCCGAGAGGAACAGATGGTGGCCCCACACGAGGAACCCGAGCACCGCGATCGCCATGCTGGAGACCGCGACGAACCCGTAGCCGAAGATCACCTTGCGCGAGAAACAGGTGATGAGCTCGCTGACGATGCCCATGCTCGGCAGGATCATGATGTAGACGGCCGGGTGCGAGTAGAACCAGAAGAGGTGCTGGAAGAGGACCGGGTCGCCGCCGAGGGTCGGATCGAAGATGCCGAAGTGGAAGGCCCGCTCGACCGCCACGAGGAGGATCGTGATGGCGATCACCGGCGTGCCGAGAATGAAGATGATGCTGGTCGCGTAGTGCGCCCACACGAAGAGCGGCAGCCGGAACCACGTGAGCCCGGGCGCCCGCATGCGGTGGATCGTGACGATGAAGTTCAGGCCCGTGAGGATCGACGAGAAGCCGTTGATGAAGATGCCGAGCGCCGCGGGGATCACGTTCGTGTGGGCGGCCGCGGTGCTGTAGGGCGTGTAGAAGGTCCACCCCGTGTCGACGCCGCCCGTGAAGATCGCGTAGAGCGCAAAGAGCGCCCCCACCACGAAGAGGTACCAACTGGCGAGATTCAGGCGCGGGAACGCCAGGTCGCGCGCGCCGATCATCATCGGAATCAGAAAGTTCCCGAGCACCGCCGGGATCGACGGGATCAGGAAGAAGAACACCATCACGATGCCGTGCATCGTGAAGAGCTTGTTGTAGGTGTCGGCGCTGACGAGGTCGCCCGCGGGCGTCAGGAGCTCGAGGCGGATCATGAGGGCGAAGAGACCGCCCAGCAGGAACATGGCCGTGATCGAGACCAGGTACAGGATCGCGATGCGCTTGTGATCCTTAGTGAGGAGCCAGGACCAGATACCGTAGTCGGCGTTGATGTAGTTCGTCGACGTCATGAGCCCGTCTTTCCCGTCCCGGCAGCAGCACCGGCCGTACCGGCGCTCGGTCCGAGCGACTTGATGTAGGCGATCAGCTGCATCACTTGCTCTTCCGTCAGCTGGCCCTTGAAGGTCGGCATGACCGGGGCGAAGCCTTTCACGAGCTTCGCGGCCGGGGTGAGAATCGACTCGCGGAGGTAGTCGTCGTCGACGGTGACGGTGGTGCCGTCCTGCAGCTCGACGGAGTGACCGACGATGCCCGCGAGCTGCGGACCGAGGACGGAGCCGGGCTGATGACACGTGAGGCAGCCCTTCTGCTCGAAGAGGTCCTTGCCGGCGGCGGCGAGGTTCGGACCGGCGCCGTCCGCCGCCGCTCCGGCCGCGACCGGCACGGCAGCGCCGCTGGTCAGCCACGCCTGATAATCGGCGGGATCCATCACGATCACCTTGCCGATCATGCCGGAGTGCATGGTGCCGCAGTACTCGGCGCAGAAGAGGTGGTAGCTGCCGATCCTGGTCGCCTCGAACCACGCCGTGGTGTAGCGGCCCGGCACGGCGTCCTGCTTGATGCGGAACGCGGGCACGTAGAAGCTGTGGATCACGTCCTCCGACGTGAGCGTCAGCTTCACGGGGCGGCCGAGCGGGACGTGCAGCTCGTTGATCTCGCGGCGGCCCTCGAGGTGCTGGATCTTCCACATCCACTGCTTGCCGACGACGTTCACCTGGAGCGCGTCGTCGGGAGGACGCTTCAAGGTGACGAAGAGGTGCGCGCCCCACCCGAACATGACCATCGCGACCCCGAGCGGAATCACCGACCACGCGATCTCGAGCGCGGTCGAGCCGTGGATGTACGGCGTCACGTCGTTCTCGGAGCGGCGCCGATACATCACCGAGAACGCGATCACCGCGACCGCGATCAGCACCGCGAAGAACACGGAGATCGCGACCAGGAACGCGTACAGCATGTCCGTCTGCAGCGCGACGGTCGATGCTTGCGGCGGCAGGAGGCCGAGTCGTTCGAGCATGCCTCAGGCACTCCCCTTGCGACGGCGACCGGCGGCCGCCTCGCGGCGGAACATCACGGTCATGAAGGCGCCGAGGGCGAGGACGGTGGCGACGCCACCCGCGCGCACCATGTTGAGGGCGATGGCGCCGTACTTCCCGGTGGCCGGATCGTAGCGGTAGCAGAACAAGAGGAGCGCATCGACGGCCGAGCCGATCTTGTGGTCCGCGGCCTCGACGAGCCCGAGGCGGAGGTCGCGGCCGGAATACTCGACGCCGTAGTAGTAGCGGGCGAGCTTGCCTTCGGGGGTCGCGACCATGATCGCCGCCGCGTGCGCGAACTGCTTCTCCTCGGGCACCCAGCGGTAGCGGAACCCGACGGCCTTCGCGACGCGCTCGATCGACGCCTGGTCGCCGGTGAGGAAATGCCAGCCGTCGGCGGTCCCGGGACGCCCGTAGTCGGCGACGTACGCCGCCTTCTTCTTCGCCGCGGTCGCGGGCGTGTCGCGCGGGTCGAAGCTCACCGCGACGACGTCGAACTCGCTGCCGGGCTCGAAGCTCATCGTCTTGAGCGTCTTCCCGAGTCCGTTCAGGACGAGCGTGCACAGCATCGGACACTCGAAGTACGTCATCACGAGGACGACGGGCTTCGTGCCGAAGTAGTCGCCGAGCGTGACCGCGCGGCCGTGGTCGTCGGTGAACGACGCGTCGAGCGGCAGCGGCTCGCCGAGGCGCTGGTCGATGCCGACCTCGCTGAGCGCCGGCGGACGCACGTCGGCGGCGCCCGGCTCCGTCGCGGCCGACACCGGCGCGACGCCGAGCACCAGGGTGAGCGCCGCGAGACGCTTCTGCCACCGGCGCGTCACGGTCGATCCTCCGGCGCGGCCGGGCGTGCCGGCAACCCGCGCTCCGCGAGCAGCGCGATCGCGCGCTCGACGGGGATGCGGACGATGCCCGCCTGCTTGTCAATCCAGCCGTAGGCATGGATGGCCGCGTCTTCGCGGGCGCGGAGATCGACGAGATCCTGGCGGGGGTCGGTCTGCAGACGCGGCGCGGGCGGCTCCTTCAGGCCGTAGCTCGCGGCGAGCGGGCTCGGCGGCTCCGTCTGCGCGGCCCGGAAACGCGCGAGGACGTTGAAGAGCATGAGCATCGCGACGAAGGCCGCGACGCTGATCGCGACGAGCCCGACCATGGAGAGCCCGACCGCCGCCGGCGCGATGTCCGACTCCTCGTGACCGACCGACCCGTCGGGCGCATGCGACTGGTGCTGGTGGGCGCTCATCCTATGCTTCCCTCGGGATCGCGGGATCGTTGAGCGGCAGGACCGGACGCGTCTTCAGCTGCGACACGAAGAGCCACATCCACGTGCCGCCGATCGCCGCCGCCGCCGCCACATCGAGCCAATGGATCGAGAAGCCCTCGGGCGCGACCGCGGGACGGAGCATCCAGAAGAGGTCGACGAAGCGGCCGGCGATGAGCACCAACGCGACGACCGACACCGCCCGCGCGTGGCGCTTCAGATCGCGCGAGAGCAGCACCAGGAACGGCATCGCGAAGTGCACGACGATCAGCACGACGGCCACCCACTCCCAGCCGCCCCGGGCGCGCGCGAGGTACCAGGGAATCTCCTCGGGCAGATTCGCGGACCAGATGATGAGATACTGCGAGAGCGCGAAGTAGCCCCAGAGCATCACGAAGGCGAGCATGAGCTTGCCGAGGTCGTGGAACTGCGTCGGCGTGATGATGCGCGAGAACGGCGGGCGCTCCGCGAGGAGCGCCGCCATCGGGATGACGAAGGCGAAGGTCGCGAGCCCCTGCCCGCCCATGAACATGACGCCGTACAGGGTCGAGAACCAATGCGGCTCGAGCGACATGCCCCAGTCCATCGACGCGAAGGTGATCGTGAGGGCGTAGAGCAGCAGCCCGCCGCGGCTCAGCATCTCGAGCCGCCGGGTGAGACGCGGATCGGCGCCGGCGTCCTGTTGGAGCGACCAGCGATTCAGGAAGTACGCCGTACCGATCCAGGTCGTGAAATAGAAGACCGCGCGCCCGAGGAAGAACGGCACGTTCAGATACAGGCTCTTGTGCTGCAGGATCGGGTCGTGCGCGACGTGATCGGGATTCGCCCACTCGTAGAGATGGGGCAGGCCGAGCGCGATCGGCAGGAAGAGCAGCGCCAGAAACGGCAGGGTCCGCGTCGCCGCCTCGAGGATACGGCGGATCACCGCGCCCCATGCGCCCCCGGTGATGTACTGGAGCATCAGGATCGCCATGGAGCCCAGGCCGAGCCCGAGGAAGAACAGGTACGAGACGAGGTAGGCGTGGAAGAACGCCGCGCGCGCCGCGAAGAGCCCGACGACGCAGCCGACGACGCCGAGGCCGCCGACGACGAGCGCCGCGCGCTGCACGCGGTGCAGCACGTGGTCGGGCGCGAGATCGAACGACGAGCGGCGCGCGGGCTCACTCATGACCGCCCCCCGGAGCCGCGTGATCGCCGTGCGCCGCCGGCGCCTCCCGCGCCGGGAGCCCGGTCTTCGGATCGAGCGTCTTCCCTTCGAGGAACGCCGCGCGGCCCTCCGCCGGCACCTCAGCGACGGTGGCGTGCTGGCTCAGTTGCAACGCCCGGACGTACGCCGCGATCGCCCACCGGTCGGCGGCCGGCACCTGCGCCGCGTAGCTCGGCATGACGCCGAAGCCGTTGGTGGCGACGTCGAAGAAATAGCCCGGCGGCATGCCCCGCAGCCGCTCGTCGTGGAACGAGGTCGGCTGCTTGTAGCCGCGCATCACGATCATGCCCTGGCCCGTCCCCACACGGTCGTGACACGGCGAGCAGTAGACGTCGAAGGCCTGCCGGCCGCGCTCGAGCATCTCCCGGGTCACGGGCGCGGGAAACACCTCGGCGAGCTTGCCGTCGGCTTTGCCGCTCACGAGCAGCGCGTCGTCGTCGCGCCGTCCGCGCGCCACCGTGCCGGGCACGCGCGGCCGCGACGCCCGTCCGTCATCGAAGAAATGACTCTCCTCGAGGGGCTGATACTTCGGCTGGTCGTGCATGTCCTGCCGGCAGCCCGGGAGGACCAGGAGCGCGAGCCCGGCCGCCAGCCCCGCGAGCGCGCGCGTATGGTTCCGACGCGCCATCAGTCCTCCTCGACTTCCGCCACGCTGAGCGGCTCGAGGGTCTCGAGGAATCGACGCGTCTCCTCGCGGTCGAACCGCGGGTCGGTCGCCTCGATGCAGAGAAAGAACTTCTCGCGCGTCGCGAGCGCGAACTGCGGCACGTTGAAGACCGGGTGGTACGGCATCGGCAGCCCGTTCAGCGCGAGCAGGGCGAGCACGCAGGTCCCCGCGGCCGCGAGCACCGTGGTCTCGAACGTCACCGGCAGGAACGACGGCCAACTGAACAACGGACGGCCGCCCACGTTGATCGGGTAGTCGACGACGGAGGTCCACGTGGCGAGCGCGAAGCCGCCGATGCAGCCGGCGAGACCGCCCAGGAACACGAGGATCGGGAGGAGCCGGTCGTGGATGTGGAGCGCCTCCGAGACCTCCTCGATCGGGAACGGCGAGTACGCGTCCATCGCCCGGTAGCCCGCGGCGCGCGCCTTGTGGATGGCGACCACGAGGGCGGTCGGATTGTCGAACTCGGCCATCATTCCGTAGAGCGGGGCGCGCTTCATCAGTGATGCGCCTCCGCGCTCTCGTCGACCTTCGCCTCGGGGACCATCGTCCGCATCTCGAAGATCGAGATCATCGGCAGGAAGCGGATGAAGAGGAAGAGCAGGCTCGAGAAGAGGCCGATGGTGCCGAGGAAGGTCGCCCAATCCCAGACGGTTCCGGTGTACATGCCCCACGACGACGGCAGGAAGTCGCGGTGCAGGCTCACGACGATGATGATGTAGCGCTCGAGCCACATGCCGATCGACACGATGATCGACACGACGAAGAGCCACCCGAGGTTCAAGCGCAGCTTCTTGAACCACATGAGCTGCGGCGCGATCACGTTGCAGAAGATCAGGCTCCAGTAGAGTTTGTTGTAGGGCCCGAAGAAGCGGTTCGTGATCATGAACTCTTCGTACGTGCTGGCGCTGTACCAGGCGCAGAAGGTCTCCGTCATGTAGCCGTAGGCCACGACGAGACCGGTCGCGAGCATCACCCGCGCCATGTTGTCGAGGTGGCGCATCGTGATGAAGTCCTCGAGGTCGTAGTACCAGCGCAGCGGGATCGCGAGCGTCAGCACCATCGCGAACCCGGCGTAGATGGCGCCGGCGACGAAATACGGCGGGAAGATCGTCGCGTGCCAGCCGGGCATCAAGGACACCGCGAAGTCGAAGCTGACGATCGTGTGCACCGAGACCACCAGTGGGGTCGAGAGGCCGGCGAGGAGGAGGTACGCAGTCTCGTAGCGGTGCCAGTGGAGCGCCGACCCGCGCCACCCCATCGCGAGCAGGCCGTACACGAACCGCCCGACCCGGCTCGGCGAGCGGTCGCGGAGCGTCGCGAGATCAGGGATCAGGCCGACGAACCAGAACATGAAGGACACGCTCGCGTAGGTGGACACCGCGAAGACGTCCCACACGAGCGGGCTCCGGAAGTTCGGCCACATCGCCATCGTGTTCGGGTAGGGAAACAGCCAGTACGCGAGCCACGGTCGGCCGAGGTGCGCCACCGGGAAGATCCCGGCGCAGGCGACCGCGAAGAGCGTCATCGCCTCGGCGAAGCGGTTGATCGACGTGCGCCACTGCTGACGCAGGAGCAGCAGGATCGCCGAGATCAGCGTGCCGGCGTGGCCGATGCCGATCCACCAGACGAAGTTGATGATGTCGAAGCCCCAGGCGACCGGGACGTTGATGCCCCAGATGCCGATGCCGGTCGCGACGAGGTTGGTGAGCGCGACGAGCAGCAGCATGAGCAGCGAGAAGGCGATCGTGAAGCCGAGGAGCCAGCCGCGACGGACGCCCTGGTCGAGGACGATCGCGCCGATCTGATCGGTGACCGTCTCGAACGTGTGGCCGGGCTCGATGAAGGGCGGCCGCGCGATCACGCCGGGGTGCGGCTTCGTCTGCGTCGGCTGGCTCATGCCTTCTCCAGCGCGGGGTTCGGATTGCGAACGGACGCGAGATAGGTCGTGCGCGGCCGCGTGTTGAGCTCTCCGAGGAGGGCGTAGTTACGCGCGTCGGCCTTCGTCTTCGCCACCCGGCTCCCGGCGTCGTTGATGTCGCCGAAGACGATTGCGTCCGCCGGACATGCCTGCGCGCACGCGGTCACGACCTCGCCGTCGCGCACCGGACGGTCCTCGCGGCGGGCGGCGATGCGCGCCTGGCTGATGCGCTGCACGCAGTACGTACACTTCTCCATGATGCCGTACGAGCGCACGGTCACGTCGGGGTTGCGCGCCAGCTTCAGGCTCTCGGTCGTCCAGTCCTGGTACTTGTAGAAATTGAAGCGACGGACCTTGTACGGGCAGTTGTTCGAGCAGTACTTCGTGCCGACGCAGCGGTTGTACACCATGTCGTTGAGGCCCTCGCTGCTGTGCACCGTCGCGTTGACCGGACACACGACCTCGCAGGGCGCCTGCTCGCACTGCATGCAGGGGACCGGCTGGTGGTGGATCGTCGGGCTCTCGGCCTCGCCCTCGAAGTAGCGATCGACCCGGATCCAGTGCATCTCGCGGCCCCGGCTGACCTGGTCCTTGCCGACGATCGCGATGTTGTTCTCCGCGTTGCACGCCAGCACGCAGGCGTTGCATCCGACGCAGGTGGCGAGGTCGATCGTCATGCCCCACGCGTGCCCCTCGTAGGGGTACAGCGGGTAGAGGGTCATGTCGTCGCCCGGCTGGTGCTCGACGTGCTTCGCGAAGTCCGGCGCGTGCGTGTACTCCTCGAGCGCCGCCTCGCGTATGAGGTGCCGCCCCTCCATGCTGTGGTGCTCTTGGGTCGAGGCGAGGAGGTACTGCGCGCCCGTCCGCCGCACGTCGGCGCCGCGCGCGATCCACGCCGCGGCGCTCGTGCGGACGAGGTTCGCGTCGAAGCCGACGCCGTCGCCCACCCGGCCCGCGCGCCGCCGGCCGTAGCCGAGGCTCATCGTGATCGACTCGTCGGGTTGGCCGGGCACGACCCAGGCCGGCGCCTCGAGGTTCCGCTCACCGAGGGCGACCTGGACCACGTCGCCCGACACGACCCCGAGCCGCTTCGCGGTCGCCGGGCTCACCAGCGCGGCGTTGTCCCACGTGAGCTTCGTGAGCGGCTTTGGCACCTCTTGCAGCCAGCCGTTGTTCGCGAAGCGGCCGTCGAGCACGCCGGCATCGAGGCGGAACACCAGCTCGACACCCTTCGCCTCGGCCTTCCCGCGCTCGGCGATGGCCGCGTCCACCCAATCGGTGCGCACGGCGAGATCCTTCGGCGGCAGCGCCGTCCCGGGAACCATGCCGTCGTGGAGCGTCGTCCGCCACCAGCGCTCGAAGTCGGCTCCCGCCTTCGGCTTCCACTCGGCGCGGACGAGGTCGAAGGCCGACTGCGGCTTGCCGTTGGCGGCCGCCACCACCTCGTGGGCCGTCTTGCCGCCGTAGAGCGGTGCGATCAGCGGCTGCACGATGGTCGCGGTGCCGTCGGCCGAGCGCACGTCGCCCCAGCTCTCCAGGTAGTGCGCCTCCGGCACGTGCCAATGCGAGAGGACCGCGGTCTCGTCCTCGTAGAGGCCGAGGTGCACGCGGAACCGCACCTTCTCGAGGCGCGCCGCGAATTGCAGGTCGGCCGGGGCCGTCGCGACCGGATTGGCGCCGAGCATCAGGAGCACCGTCACCTTGCCGGCCGCCATGTCGGCGACGAGCTCCCGCAGCGACGCCAGCGTGGCGACCGGCTCGGCGACGACCGGGTCCGTAAGGACCACCGTCTTGCCGCCGTTGCCGAGCGCGGCGTTCAGCGCGTGCGCGAGCGCGTGCACGACCGCCGGCTGGTGATCGCCGGCGACGACGATGGCACGGCCCCGGTGCGCGTCGAGGTCTTTCGCGACCGCCCGTACCCACGCGGCGTGCGCGGAGGCCGAGCCTTGCGGCGCGCGCGGCACGGCGCGGAGCTCGGCGGCGAGCGCCCACGCGATCTCCTCGACCTCGCCCGCGGGCACCGCCAGACGATGGTCGGCGCGCGCGCCGGTCGGCGTCGGCGTGCTCTCGACCGCGTAGAGCCGGCTCATCCCGGCGCCCGGCTTCCGCCGCGTCGCGAAGTCGCGCAGATGGCGGACGTGATCGCGGCCGCTCGCCAGCACGTCGGCGTCGAGCGCGAGCACCACGTCGGCGTCGGCGAAGCGATACTGCACATCGGCGTCCACGCCGAACGCGGTCTTCGCGCCGACACGCGCCCCGTCGCTCGCGAGCGGATCCCATTGGTGCCAGCGCGCCTGCGGCAGCGCGGCGAGCAGCGCGCGCATCTGCGCCGCGAGCGTCGGCGACGAGACCGTCTCGGTGAGGATGCGGACCCCGGCGCCCCCCCTGGCGCGCTCGCCCTCGAGCGCCTTGTCGAGCGCGGCGACGAAGGAGTCCCACGTCCGAATCTCGCCCGCGCTCGTGACCGCCTGCGAGCGGTCCGGATCGTAGAGACCGAGGATCGACGCCTGCATCAGCGCGTCGGTGGCCCCGCGGCTCGACGGATGGTCGGGGTTGCCCTCGACCTTCGTCGGACGGCCCATGTGGCTCTCGATCAGGAGACCGGTCCCGACGCCGCCGAGCGGCATCGCCGTCGCGAAGAAGAGCGGCCGCCCGGGCACGATGTCCTCGGGCGCCTTCACGTACGGCATGATGAGCTCTTTGGGCTGCCGCGTGCACGCCGACACCCCGGCAAGCGCGAGCGACGCCCCCATCAATTGCAGGAACTGGCGGCGATCGACGGTCTCGAGCATGCTCGCCGCCTGGCGCGGCAGCTCGCGCCGCATCATGGCGTCGAAGCCGGGCCGCCGCGCGAGGGCTTCCAGGCTCCGCCAGTAGTGCTTGCCGCGCGCGGCCGCGAGCTCCTCGCGGACGGCGGCGAGCTCCAAGACCGGCTCGTCCGTACGCGGATGGGTCGGGTCGCTCATCGGTGGCACGTGTCGCAGTCGGTCTGCGGGTGCACGTCGTTCGCCTTCAGGAGCTCACGGCCGAGCGCGAGCTGATCGCCGCCCGGGGGCTGCCATCCCATCGTGAAGACCTCCTCCTTGGGACGCACGTAGCGCTCGGGGTTGCGGTGACACTCGAGACACCAGTCCATCTGCAGCGAGTTCTGCTGCCACGTCAGGTTCATGCGGTCGATGCGTCCGTGGCAGGTCTCGCAACCGACGCCTTTGGCGACGTGGATGGAGTGGTTGAAGTAGACGAAATCCGGCAGGTCGTGGACCTTCACCCATGGGATCGAGACGTCGGTGCGCAAGCTCGCGCGCACCGGCTCGAGCATCGGGCTGTCGGCCCAGATCTCCTTGTGGCAGTTCATGCACGTCTGGGTCGGCGGGATTCCGGCCTTCGCGCCGATCTCGACCGACGTGTGGCAGTACCGGCAGTCGATCCCGAGCTCGCCGGCGTGATGCCGGTGGCTGAATGGCACGGGCTGTTCGAGCGCGAGACCGGCACCCGTCACGTACGACGAGCGGTTCACGAGAGCCAATCCGTAGCCGGCCGCCGCGACCACGATGAGCGCCCCGAAGATGCTGACCCGCGCGATCGTGTTCGTGCTGCGGTGAAAGACCTGAGGCACGCGGGGGCGGATAATACCGATGACGCCCAATCCTGCAAGATCGCGCAAAGTGAATTAGCGTGATCGAGCCCAGAAGCGATACTAATGCGCGGCGATCGGCGTCCGCGCGGCGCCCGGACCCGGATCTCTCGACACCACGGCCTTGCCCCCGTCGAGGCCGAGCTCGGCGGCGCGGCCGATCGCGCTCACGGCTGCAGGAGCCGCCGCTGCCACCCGCCGCGCCGCCGCTCGAAGCGCTCGCGGTGATGGAGCCGGAACTCGCCCCGGGTCCAGAACTCGATCGCGCGCGGCACGATGCGATAGCCGCGCCAGACCGGGGGCCGCGGCACGTCCTCCCCGGGATGGCGGCGGCCGAGCACGCGCCAGCGGCGCATGAGGACGGTGCGGCTCCCGAGCGGCGCGCTCTGCGTCGACGCCGCCGCGGCGAGCCGGCTCTCGCGCGGCCGCGTCGCCCAGTAGGCGTCGGCCTCGGCGTCCTCGACGACCACGACGCGCCCTTCCACCCGCACCTGGCGTCCGAGCGCGTCCCAGTACCAGGCGAACGCCGCCGCCGGATTGGCCGCGAGTTCGCGGCCTTTGCGACTGCGGCCGTCGGTGAAGAAGACGAATCCACGCGCGTCGGCGTGCTTCAGAAGCACGTAGCGGACCGACGGACGCCCACGCGCGTCGGCCGTCGCGAGCGCGATCGCCTCCGGCAGCGGGACGCCCGTACGCTCGGCCTCGGCGTACCAACGACGGAAACGTGCGATCGGCGACGGGGGCATGGACCGCAACCTAATGAGTCGACGGCGATGCGACAACTACCCGGCGAGGCCGCCGTGAGGCTACGGCAGGTCCGCGTAGGCGCGGCGCACCGTCTCGGGATCGTGTGTGCGCTCGAGGCGCCGCACGATGAAGTGGCCGCGCGCGACATCCTGGAAGTGGCCCATGAAGAGCGCGTTCACGACGGCGCCGCCGGCCGCGCCGAGGATCGGCAGCGCCTGCGCCGCGGTCTTCTCGGAGACGACGACGCCGTAGCGCGACGCGATCTGCACGATGAAGCGCACGAGGGCCGGAGCGCCCTCCTGGGCGATCCCCCGCTCCGCCACGAACTGCGCCGCCTCGGCGAGCGCCTGCGCGAGCGCGCCGCGGATCGCGAAGTACGCCGACTCGACGGCGTCGTCCGCCTTCGTCCGGCCGCCGAGCGCGAAGACCTGCAGACAGGCGAGCCGCGTCTCGGGGAGGCAGAGCCGCTCGCCCTCGCTGCGGGCGACGTCGGCGATCGAGCGCAGCATGAGCGTGGTCGAGACCGGAAGCTCGATCGCGAGGGCCGGCATCCCGAAGAGCCCGCCGCCCGCGCCCGTCGCGGTGAGCAGCGCCTTGTGCCACAGGTCGGCCGAGCGCGTGCCCGGCTCGTCGGCGAGCGTCAGGAGGGCGAACCGGAGCGCGGTCTCGAGCGCGCGCCGCGTCGCCGTCGTGACGAGCGCCGAGGCGCGCTTCGGCAGGAGATCGATGCCGCGCTCGATCGGCAGGCCGACCACGTTGCTGATGCGGATCGCGAGGCTCGTCTGCTCGAGAAGCCGTTTCGCGTGCCGGAGGTCGCGCTGGTCCGACCCGGAGAGGCGCGTCATCGCCGCCTGGATAGCGCAGGGCCGTGCGGAAAGGAACGTCCCCGATCGCCTCCCGTCACTCGGGAGCGGCGCTCCGCGTCGGCACGGGACGGCCTTGGCGCTTCAGCCCCCATTCCTGCAGCATCTGGTCGCGGATGCGCGAGCCGATCACGAACATCGCGTCGGGCACGCTGCGGTTCTGGTTCGCGGGATCGGCGTAGAACGTGTTGATGTCGGCCACCCACCTGTCGAAGTTCTTGCCGCCGCCGGTCGGGACGTTCAGCCGCGAGTCCTTACGCTGCGCCAGGCTCACGGCGTCGAGATACCCGACCACGTAGCCGAGCTGGAACTGCTCGCCGTAGCCCTTCCAGATGTTGTAGCGCAGCGCCGCGAACGAGCTCGCCGCCGCCAGACAGAACCCTCCGAACGCCGCCAATGTCGCGACCACGACCGTCTTTCGCATGATGCGCGCGACATACTCAGGGGCCCGCGCGGTCGTCAATGGACCTCGGCGTGTTTTCCGGAGGTGCAGACCCGCCGCGGCCGATGCGCTATGAGGAGCCCCCCATGAGCATGCCCGTTCCCGACTGGAGACGCCGCGCCGTCGACGCCGACACGGCGGTCGCGGTCGCGCGGAGCGCCACCAACGTTTTCGTCCAGGGTGCCGCCGCGACGCCGACCCCGCTCATCGAGGCGCTGGCGCGACGGGCCGACGTCGAGGCGATCCGCCTCTACCATCTCCACCTGCTGGGACCGGTGCCTTTCGTGGAGCCCGCGCTCGTCGGCCGCTTCCGCTGCGTGTCCCTCTTCACCGGCGCGAACATGCGGGCGGCGGTGAACGAAGGCCGCGCCGACCACGTCCCGATCTTCCTCTCCGAAGTACCCTCGCTCTTCGCCGACGGACAGGTGCCGCTCGACGTCGCCTTCGTGCAGCTCTCGCCGCCGGACCGCCACGGCTTCTGCTCCCTCGGCACCTCGATCGACACGGCACGAGCCGCCGTCGACCACGCGCGGCTGGTCGTCGCCGAGATCAACGACCGCATGCCGCGCACGCACGGCAACACGCTGGTGCCCTTCGCGCGGATCGACCGTTTCGTGCACACGGACCGGCCGCTCTACGAGACGCCGCCCGAGGCGGAGACGCCGGTCGTCGCCCGCATCGCCGAGCAGGTCGCCGCCCTCGTGCACGACGGCGCGACGCTGCAGATGGGCATCGGCGCGATCCCCGACGCGGTGCTCTCCCGGCTCGGCGATCGCCGCGAGCTCGGCATCCACACCGAGATGTTCTCGGACCGCCTCGTCGACCTCGTCGCGACCGGCGCCGTCACCAACCGCCAGAAGAAGGCCTTCCACGGCCGCATCGTCACGAGCTTCGTCGCCGGGACGCGCCGCACCTTCGACTTCGTCGACGACAACCCGCTCGTCGAGTTCCATCCCTGCGACCGCACGAACGATCCGATCGTGATCCAGCAGAATCCCGGCGTGACCGCGATCAACTCGGCGCTCGAGATCGACCTCTCGGGCCAGGTGTGCGCCGACTCGATCGGCCATCGCATCTTCTCCGGCATCGGCGGCCAGCTCGACTTCATGCGCGGCGCGGCACGCTCGCCGGGCGGCGTCCCCCTCATCGCGCTCCCCTCGACCGCGAGGGGCGGCGCCCTCTCGCGCATCGTGGCGACGCTCACGCCGGGCGCCGGCGTCGTCACCTCGCGCGGGCACGTCCACTGGGTCGTCACCGAGCACGGCGCGGTGAATCTGCACGGCATCCCGCTCCGCGAGCGCGCCGAGCGCCTGATCGGCATCGCGCACCCCGACCATCGGACCGAGCTCCGCAAGGCCGCCGTCGGCGCGAAGATCTGCTGACCCGGACGCGGGCCCTCAGTCGGCGCGATCCTTGAATCGCGTCGAGTCGTTGCGAACCGCCGGCCTCGTCCCCCCGAGTGTGGGGCGACGGATGCGAGACCGGCGCAGGGTCCGTTGTCGAAGCATTTCGACGCCGCGACGTGGCAAACGCGTTGGCGGACGCCGTCCGGCCTCGCTGCGAATCAGGGCGTGACGATGAAGTCGATGTCCGGCTCGTTGGCGGTGGCGTACGCCGTCGTGAGATACGGGTCGTAGATCGTCTGCCCGAGCAGGTGGCGCCGGAAGAACGCCGCCGCGTAGAGGTTCTGGAGGCGCGTCGCCTCGTCGATCGGGAACGCGGGAGGGATGCAGGTCGCGTTGTAGGGCGCAACGAGCGCGCCGGCGCCGAGCGACGGCCACGACGCCGGCGCGAAGCCGGCAGCGATCAGAGCGTTGGCGATGTCGCAGATGTTGGCGAAGTGCGTGTGCACGGCGCCGACGACGTCCGCCCGGTAGTTGAACGGGCTCGACTGGATCAGCCCGGCCGCCCGCGCCTCCTCGGAGAGCAGCGGGTCGAGCGTGCCGGTCATGAAGAGCGTCGGCACGGCGACGTTGCCGAGCTCGGCGTCGGTGATGGTGCTCGACGCCGGCGCGATCGGCATGATCGCCTGCACGCGCGGGTCGGGCGGAATGCCTTGATACCCGCTCTTCACGGCGAGGGCCGTGAAGCCGCCGAACGAGTGGCCGGCCACCCCGACATCGGCGCCGTCGACGCGCCCGAAGAAGGGGTCGGCCGGGGTCGCGGCGAGCGTCGTCATGTGCGTGATCACGAACGAGACGTCCGGCACGCGGTCGAGCAGCGCCTGCGCGGGCGCGACCGAGGTCGGCGGCACGGCGGTCGAGTCGGCGGTCGTGTTGCCGGTGTGACTCGGCGCGACCACCACGAACCCGTGGCTCGCGAGCCGCTCCATGAGACGGACGGACTGAATCGCAATGCCGCCGGAGCCGTGCGAGAACACGACGAGCGGCCGCGCGCTCGCGTTCGATACGGGGGCGTTCTCGTGGGCCAGGTCGGAGTCGAGGCTGGCGATGCCCGAGAGCGAGTAGCCCGTGAACGGGCCGTACGCGTCGGGCGCATCGACGGGATACCAGGCCTCGAACGGCAGATAGCGACCGACGGAGCAAGCGCCTGCGGGGCATTGCGAGTCCGCGGCACACTCGCGGCCGTTCTTCGTGCCGCCGATGCATCGCCGCCCGTTCGAGCGCGAGCCGTCGACGCTCACCAAGCTGCGGTGTCCGACGGCCCACGGGCCGGCCGCGCCGGGCGCGTCGGCCACGTCGCACGTGCCCGAGGGGAGGCACTTGGCGTCGGCGTGGAACGCGCCGCCGACCACCGCGCACTGCGCGGCTGCGCCCGGACCCTCGAGGCAGAGCCCGGCGCCGGGAGCGAGCGCGAAGGCATCACAGCAGCCGGCCGCGGTCTCGGTCCGCGCCTCGACACAGCCGCCGGAAGCCCCGTCACAGACCAGCGCCGGACCGGCCAAGGTTCCACCGTACCCGCTCGCGCACTGCGACACGTTCGCGGCGGAGAGATCCGCGCAGAAGCTCGCGCCGCCGTTCGCGCAGCAGCGTGCGGCCGGCGCGGCGGCCGGCGTGCCGTTCACGACGCGCACAACGAACTCGTCGACGCGTCCGCCGATGCTCGGCGCGACGCCGTACGCCCCGCAGCCCCCGCTGGTCTTGTCCTCTTCCTTGGCGAAAGCGGCCACGAGCTTGTCGCCGGCCTTCACGAGGCACTCGGAGCTCACGGGCCCGCCGCTCTTGCTCGCCTTCGCGTGACAGCCGAGCTTGGCCGCCGCCGTCTTGCCCGCGGTCTTCCGCTTCGCCGCCGCGCACTTCGCGAAGCCGCCCGGCGGCGTCGCGTTCACCACGTCGCCGACCAGGCTCGCGACGAGCGTCGCGAGATCGTCCCCGTACCCCGGCACGAGGCACCCGCCCGCGGCGTCCTGCTTCGCGACGACGCCCGCGAGCTTGTCGATCGCCTTCTGGAGACACGGGCCGTCGACGGGCTCGCCCTTCTGCACCGCCTTCGCGTGGCAGCCGAGCTGCGCCGCGGCGGCCTTGCCCGCCGCCTTCTGCTCGGCAGCGGCGCAGGCCCCGGCCGTGGCGGCGGCGCGTCCGACGTCGGCCGTCAGGACGACGAGCCCGGCGGTGAGCATCCCGAAGGTTCGGCGAAGACTTCCCGCGAAGGAGATCGACATGCGTGGCGGAGTAGGATTCTCCGCAGGCGCCTGTCAACCGAGAACGCCCGGAACGCCGCGTCAACCGGTCGCAGGCTCCGACCCGAGTTCGGGTGCGCCATGGCGTCCCGCATCGGGCCCGGCGGCGCGATCCGTGCCGAAGGTCTTCGACCCGGCCGCGGGGGCGGAGGTCAGTGCATCCCCGAGCCGCCGCTCAGGTGCTTCGCGAGCTCGCCGACCACCGCCTTCGCGTCGCCGAAGAGCATCCAGGTGCGGTCGCCGAAGTAGAGCTCGTTGTCGATGCCGGCGAAGCCCGGATTCTTCGAGCGCTTGATGGCGAAGATCGTGCGGGCCTTGTCGGCCTGGATGATCGGCATGCCGTAGATGGGACTGTTCTTGTCGGTCGCGGCCGCGGGGTTCACGACGTCGTTCGCGCCGATGACCAGCGCCACGTCGCACTGGGGCATGTCGGGATTGATCTCGTCCATCTCGACGAGATCCGTGTACGGGATCTCGGCCTCGGCGAGCAGCACGTTCATGTGCCCCGGCATGCGCCCCGCGACCGGGTGGATCGCGAACTTCACCGTGATGTCCTTGGCGCGCAGCGCATCGTAGACCTCGCGCACCTTGTGCTGGGCCTGGGCGACGGCCATGCCGTAGCCGGGGATGATGACGACGAGGTTCGCCTGCTCGAGGATCTGCGCGGCGCCTTCGACGGTTTCGGCCTTGTACTCCTTCTGCTCGCCCCGCTCCGACTGCGCCTGCACCTGGCCGAACGCACCGAAGAGCACGTTCGTGAAGGAGCGGTTCATGGCCCGACACATGATGATCGAAAGGATGAGGCCGCTCGAACCGTCGAGCGCGCCCGCCGTGATGAGGAGCTTGTTGTCGAGCACGAACCCCATCGCGACGGCCGAAAGGCCGGCGTACGAGTTCAGGATCGAGATCACCGTCGGCATGTCGGCGCCGCCGATCGGGATGATGAGGAGCACGCCGAAGACCAGCGACAGCAGGCTGACGATCGGGAAGAGCATCGCCGAGGCGGGGTCGGTCGGGTACAGCACGACGTAGCCGCCGAGCCCGAGCGCCAGCACCAGCAACCCGAGGTTCACGAAGTTCTGGCCGGGGTACGTGACCGGACGCTGCGGGATCCACTTGAGCTCCTGGAGTTTCCCGGCCGCGAGCAAGCTGCCCGTGAAGGTCAGGTAGCCGAGCACGATCTCGAGGACGATCGCGACCATGCGGAAGGTCGTGAGGTTCTCCGGACCTTCCGACAGCCAGAGGTAGTACTTCGCCGTGCCGACGAGGCCCGCCGCGGCGCCGCCGAAGGCGTGCGACAACGCGGTTCGTTGCGGGACGGCCGTCAGCGACACCCGCGAGAGCGGCACGCCGACCACGAATCCGAGCACGATCGCGATCACGATCCAGGCGTGGTGGATGATCTCCGGCTGCGCCCACGTCGCCAGCACCGCGATCACCATGCCGGCGACGCCGGCCTGCACGCCGTTCCGCGCCGTCTTCGGGTCGCTCATCCAGTGGAGCGAGAAGATGAAGAGCGCGGTCGCCACGACGTACGCGAGCTGAACGAGGGTGTGGATCACTTGTGCGCCGCCTTCTCGCCACCGTCGCGGGTCTTGAACATCTTCAGCATGCGGTTGGTGATGAGGAAGCCGCTCACGATGTTGGTCATCGACGCGAAGAGCGCGACGGCCCCGAGGAAGCGGATGTGGGTCGGGTAGTCGCTGCCGGTCACCAGGATCGCGCCGACGACCGCGATCGCCGAGATCGCGTTGGTGAGCGACATGAGGGGCGTGTGCAAGAGACGCGACACGCGCCGGATCACGCCGACCCCGATGAAGGTCGAGAGCATGAAAACGAAGATCATCGACGGCAGGTCGAGCGCCGGGACGGCGTGCCCTCCGGCCGCGTGGACCGGCGCGGCCACGGTGGCGAGTGCCGCCGCTGCGAGCGCAATCATCCGTTGCATCACGATGCCTTTCCTTTGGCCGCCTGGATCGCCTCGCGCACGCGCGGGCTCACGACCGCGCCGTCGTGGGTGACGAGCGAGCCCCGCTGGATGTCGTCGTCCTGGTCCAGAACGAACGCCTTGTCCTTCGTGAACGTGGTGAGGAAGTTCGTGAGGTTCCGCGAGAAGAGGAGGCTCGCGTGCGTCGGCATGGTGGCGGCGAGGTTCAGCGGCGCGATGATCGTGACGCCGTTCACCTCGATCGTCTCGCCGGGCTTCGCGAGCTCGCAGTTGCCGCCGCCGTCGGCCGCGAGGTCGACGAGCACGGCGCCGGGCTGCATGCGCCGGACGATGTCGGCGGTCACGAGGCGCGGCGCGAACACGCCGCCGATGAGGGCGGTCGTGATGACGACGTCGGCCGCCGCGCACTGGTCGGCGAGCATCTCGCGCTGGCGGAGCTTGTCCTCCTCGCTGAGCTCCTTGGCGTAGCCGCCGCCGGCGGCGGCCTCCTGTGCGAGCTCGATGCCGACGTACTTGGCGCCGACGCTCTCGATCTGCTCCTTCACCTCGGGCCGGACGTCGGTCGCGAAGACGTTGGCGCCGAGGCGCCGGGCCGTCGCGATGGCCTGGAGCCCGGCCACCGCGGCGCCGATCACGAACACCTTGGCCGGGAAGACCATGCCGGCCGCGGTCGTGAGCATCGGGAAGTACTTGTTGAGGGCCGCGGCCGCGAGCAGCACCCCTTTGTAGCCGGCGATGCTCGCCATCGACGACAGCGTGTCCATCGCCTGCGCGCGCGTGGTGCGCGGAATGGCGTCGGTCGAGAAGGCGGTGATCTTGCGCCCGGCCAAGGCCTCCGCGATGTCGAGGTTGCGCAGCGGCATCAGCGTCCCGAGGAGGAAGGCGCCGGGGCGCATCGCGCCGACCTCCGCCGCCGTCGGCGCGGCGACCTTGCAGACGAAGTCGGCCGCGCCGAGGAGCGCGGCGGCGTCGGCCTCGATCGTGGCGCCCGCCTGCGCGTAGGCGTCGTCGCGGAAGTACGCCGAATCCCCTGCGCCGGATTGGACCGCGACCGCGTATCCCGCCTGCACGAGCTTCTTGCACGACTCGGGAACCAGGGCGACGCGGCGCTCTCCCGGCCGAGTCTCCTTGGGGACCGCGATCTTCATTCCTTCGTCCTCCGTGAACCGCCGGCTCGTGTCATGCGTACGATGTGGAGATGGTTCGCCCGACCCGGGCCCGCGGCGTCGGCGCGGCGGACGGGAAGCAGAGGGCGCGGACGCAACGGCGCGCGACAGTATGCGACCCTCGCGGACCCAGTCAAATGCGGGGCCGCCGAGGAGCTGCTGGCCGAGGGTCGCGGTGCGGCGACCCTCGCCCAGCCCCCCGAGCGCGCTCGGCTATCCGCGCTCAGCAGTCGGGAACGGGGCCGCCGGTGGCGTAGACGTTGTGGCGCCAGCAGTTGTTGGTGCCGGCGTCGACGACGTCCGGGTTGTTCCCCGCGAGGCGGTTGCCGGTGACGAAGTTGCCGCTCGAGTTCAGCGTGAGCAGGATCCCGGCCGCGGTGCCGGCATTGACGACGTTGCTCAGGATCTCCACCCCGTTCGATCCGAACACGTAGATGCCGACGCCGGCGCCGGTGATCTCGTTCTTCCGCACCCGCACGCCGACGGGCTTTCCGGGATTGTCGAGCGAGTCCTCGATCATGATGCCGCGGTCGTTCGGCGCGTGCAGGACGTTGCGTTCGACCCGCAGGTCGGCGTCGGGCGGCGTACCCCCGATGTAGATGGCGGCATCGCCGAACCCGTTCGGATCCTCGATGACGTTGCCGCGGATCCGCATGTTGGTGCCCTGGAACACGTTGATGCCGTACTCGACGCCGACGCACGTCGGCACGACCTTCAGGCGGTCGACGACGGTTCGGTCGCGGCCGGTCGCATCGATGCCGTAGAAGTTGCCGCCCCGCACCTCCAGCGTCCGGAGCGTCACGGCGTCGGCGGCCACCTGCACGGCGGTCAGCACCCCGCAGCCGGCGTCGATCACCGCCTTGCGGCCGTAGACCTTGAGCGGCTTGTCGATGGTGACCGCTTCGAAATACGTGCCCGGCCCGACACGCACCGTGTCCCCCGGCAGCGCGGCGTCTATGCCGTCCTGGAGCGGCGTCCCCGGGCCCGGAACCACCACGATGCGGCGCGCCGATGCGGGAACGGCGGACAGCAGCGGCCACGAGAGCGCGAGGGAGAGAGCGAGGGCGAGGGCTCGGGACATGCGGCGGACTCCTTGACGTGGGGATCGGCACCGGCGTCGTCGATCGCGAGATGCGATGCGCGCCGAGTCGGAGCATACGCGGGCGGCACGTATCAGAGCAACGAGGTTTCGCCCCTGGGGCAGCGGGCCTCCCGCCATGCGGAACGACATCGGGGGGCGCGGTCCGTTGCGCCTCGAAGCATCGCGCCCGGCCGCGGCCGCGATCCCGTGCGGCCGCGGAGACCTCGGATCGTCGGGCCGGCCCGTCGGTCCGCCCTTCGTTTGACCGTGCGCGCGGACTTTGAGACGGTCCGCGCGTGCGTCTCCGCTCCCTGTCGGTCGCCGGCGCGCTGGTCGTGCTGACCGTTCCCGCGCGCGCCCGGAGCGGCGAGCTCGAGAGCGGCTGGACGGCGGCGGCGCTCGCGAACGAAACCATGGAGTGCACCGAGTCGCTCGTGCGCGGCGCCTGGGAGAACGCCAAACGCGAGCAAGGCGCCGACGCGGCGCTGCCGCTCACCAAGGAGATCCGCGACCAGCTCGAGCCGCAGATCGCGTCGATGAAGAAGCTCTGCGCCTGCGCGGTCCGCGCCGGCGCCGAGCGCTACACGAAGGCCGAAGCCGACGCGGCGCCCAAGGATCTCGAGCGCTTCGTCGCCGACACGATCGCCACGGGCACCTGCAAGCTCGACCGCGAGTAGCGCGCCGCGACGGCATGCTGATCACGCAGACGCTCGACGTCGCCGCCCCGGCGGCGACGGTATGGCAGGTGGTGACCGATCTCGATCGCTACCCGCAGTGGAACCCGTTCGTGGTCGCGTGCCGCTCCACCCTCGAGCCCGGCACGCCGATCGCGATGCGCGTTCGCGTGTTGCCGTTCCTCGCCCAGCCGCAACGCGAGACGATCTTCGAGCACGTGCCCGGACGATGCCTTCGCTACGGCATCCACCCGCTGCCGCTCGGCGCGCTGGCGAGCGAACGCTCCCACGTCGTGGAGTCGGCCGGCGAGGAGCACAGCCGGTACGTTTCGCGCTTCGAGCTCCGCGGCTGGCTCGCTCCCGTGGTCGCGACGCTGCTCGGCGGCCGCCTCGAACGCGGCTTCGCGGCGATGAGCGCCGGCATCAAAGCGCGCGCCGAAGCTCTGCGCTCCGCCGCGCTACGGTGAGCGTCGGCAGCAGCAGGAAGCCCGGGATGCGGAAGACGCGGCGCTGGCGCTCGACCCGGAAGCCCGCGGCCCTCACCTGCGTCGCGAGTCGGCTCGGCGTCGTCCACCAGAGCGGCTGACCGACCATCCGCATGCCGAGCTCGACGGCGTCGGCGACGATCTCGAACGGCGGGCTCACGAGCGCGAGGAGGAGCCGTCCGCCGGGACGAAGCACGCGATGGAGGTCGCGGAGGGCGGCGTCCTGGTCGGGAAACCAGTGGAACGCCTCCGTCGACACCGCCGCGTCGAATGCGCCGTCCGCGAACGGCAGCCGCGTCCCGTCGCCTCGCACGAGCGCCGCCTGCCCGCGATCGCCGCGCAGACGCTCGGCCGCGTGCGCCAGCATGCCGGCCGAGAAGTCGCAGCCGACGACCATCGGCGCCCACGGCTCGGCGACCAGGCGGGCAGCGAGCCGGCCGGTCCCGCAGCCGAGGTCGAGGATGCGGGCGCACGGCTCGGAGGCCAGCGTCTTCCGCACCGCATCGTGGATCGGCTGGTAGGTGGCGCGCTGGACGAGGGGGAAGTCGTAGATGGTCGACCACGCGTCGAAGAACCCGCGCGAGGGTCCGGCGGCCATGGCCGCGACATAGTCGCGGCGGCAGCGGCGCGCAACGCGCAGCCGGCGTCCGCGCCGCGCCCGTCCGCTTCGCGGGCTGCGCGCCGGCGCCCGGCATGCCATAGCATGCCGATGTCCACACCCGTCCGACCGCCCTGCCCCGCGACCGCCGACGTCGTCGTCGTCGGCGCCGGCGCCGGCGGGCTCGCGGCCGCGATCTTCGCGGCGGAGGCCGCGCCGCAGAGGCGCGTCGTCGCGCTCGAGGGCGCCGCGAGGATCGGCGCCAAGATCCTGGTCTCGGGCGGGGGACGCTGCAACGTGACCCACGACGTCGTGACGGCGGACGACTTCAACGGCGTGCGGCCGGTGGTGCGGAACGTGCTCGCGGCGTTCGGCGTCGCCGCCACCGTCGAATGGCTCGCGTCGCTCGGCGTCGAGCTCAAGCGCGAAGAGACGGGCAAGCTCTTTCCGGTCTCGAACAGGGCGGCGACGGTCGTGCAGGCGCTCGTCGCGCGCTGCCGGGCGCTCGGCGTGACGCTCGCGACGGGGCACCGCGTGGCCGACGTGGCGCCCGGCGCCCACGGCGGTCTCCGCGTCCGGCACACCGACGGCGTCGTCGACGCGCGCCGCGTCGTCATGGCGACCGGCGGCCGCTCGCTCCCGAAGAGCGGCAGCGACGGCGGCGGCTTCGAGATCGTCGCGCGGCTCGGCCACACGGTGACCCCGACCCATCAGGCGCTCGTGCCGCTCGTCTTCGCGCCGGAATCGCCGTTCGGCGCGCTCGCCGGCGTCTCGCACCCCGCCGAGCTCGCGACCTTCGCCGGCGGCACGCTCGTCGACCGGCGTGCGGGCAGCCTGCTCTGGACGCACGTCGGCGTGAGCGGGCCCGTCGTGATGGACGCGAGCCGGCACTGGGTGATCGCCGCCGCCGCGCATGCCGCCCCCGAGCTCCGCATGAGCCTCTTCCCGGGCGAGGACTTCGCGGCGGTCGACCGCCGGCTCACGACCCTCGCGCGCGCGCGGCCGAAGCTCTCGCTCACCCGCATGCTCGCCGAGCGCGTCCCCGAACGCGCCGCCGCGACCCTCGTCCGCGTCGCGGCCGCCGTCGAACCCGCGACGCCGATCGCGCGCCTCACGCGCGAGGAGCGCCGGCGCGTCGTCCACGCGCTCACCGCGCTTCCGCTCCCGGTTGAACGACCTCGGGGATGGAACTATGCCGAGGTCACCGCCGGGGGCGTGCCGCTCGCCGAGGTCGATCATCGCACGATGGCGTCGCGGGTCGTCCCGGGCCTGCACCTCGTCGGCGAGATGCTCGACTGCGACGGCCGCATCGGCGGCTTCAACTTCCAGTGGGCGTGGGCAACGGGACACCTCGCAGGACGCGCGCTCGCACAAGGAGACTGACTCATGCGGACCACCGACCCCGTCGACCTCGGCCTCGACCCCGACCGCCTCGCGCGCCTCGTCGCCGCCATCGAGGCCGACGTCGGCGCGGAGCGCTACGACGGCGCCGTCGTGCTCGTCGCACGCGGCGGCCAGGTGGCGTTGCACGCGGCAATCGGCTGGGCCGACCGCGCGGCCCGCCGGCGCGCCGCCCTCGACGACGTGTTCACGATCTTCTCGGTCACGAAGACGCTCACCACCGTGGCACTGCTGATGCGGATCGACCGCGGCGAGATCGCGCTGACGACGCCGGTCGCGGAGGTGCTGCCCGAGTTCGGCACCTGCGGGAAGCAGCGCATCACCGTGTCCCAGCTCCTCACCCACACGGCCGGGCTCGCGACGGGCCTGCCGCCGCTGCCGATGGAGTCGCTCGGCGACCTCTCCGCGTTCGTCGCCGCCGCCTGCCGGCAGCCTCTCGAAGCGACGCCGGGATCGAGCGTCCACTACAGCGCCATCACCGCGCACGCGGTCCTCGCCGAGATCGTCCGCCGCCTCGACGGCGGCACGCGCCGGTTCCGCGACGTCCTCGACGCCGACGTGCTGCGGCCCCTCGGCATGCGCGACACGGCGCTCGGCCTCCGCCCCGACCTCGCCGCGCGCAAGGTCCCGGTCGTGGTCCGCGACCGCTCGCCGGGCGTGTTCGACCCCGACCTGCTCGAGGCGTTCAACGTGATCGTCGGACCGGACACGGAGATCCCGGCGGCGGGCGCGGTGTCCACCGTCGCCGACCTCTTTCGGCTCGCCGAGTGCTTCCGGCGCGGCGGCGAGTTCGAGGGCACCCGCCTCTTCGCGCCCGCGCTCCTGCGGCTCGCGACCGCCATCCATACCGGCGACCGTCCGAACGGCTTCTACGCCTTCGCGTGCGAGCAGCGCGGCTGGGATCCCTTCCCGGCCAACATCGGCCTGAGCTTCTTCGTGCGCGGCGCCGGCGTGTTCCCCACCTATCTCGGGCTCACCTCGTCGCCGCGGACGTACGCCGGGCTCGGCGCGGGCTCGTCGATGTTCTGGGTCGACCCGGAGCGCGACCTCACGTTCGTGCTCCTCTCGGCCGGGCTGCTCGAGGAGACGCGCAACCTCGAGCGCTGCCAGCGTCTCTCCGATCTCGTGCAAGCCGCTGCCGTCGACTGACGCCGCGCGCCGCTTGCGCGCGCGGTCCCGTCCGATACCCTGTGCTCCTTCACCGTGGACGCGCAGACGGCATCGCCGCAACGGAAGCGTGGCGCGCAAGCTCATGGAGGGTTCTCGTACGTGACGACCGGCAACTTTTTCACGGGGCGTTCGAGTCTCGACCGGCCGGCCGGCCGGCGCGCCGCGCGCTTCGCTTCCCGACGCCTGGCACCGCAGTTGCTGTCTCGTTCGCCCATGCGCTCGCCCATCGTGATCCCCGGCCTCATCTGCCTTGTCGTTTGCGCCGTCGCCGCCGGCTGCGTCGCGCCGCCGAAGAAGAAGCTCGCCGCGACGCGCCCGACGAAGGTCGCCGCGCCCGCCATCGATCCCAGCATCGGCGAGCTGCCCCCGGCGTCGGAGACGATCGTGAAGGCCTCCGCCTTCACGGCCTACATTCCGCGCCCCGACGAGGTGCCGGGCGTGGTCGGCAAGAACGAGCTCTACCGCGTCGCCGCCGGCCGCAATCTGCTCGAAATCGCGCGCGAGGGCGGGCTCGGGTTCCGTGAGCTCCGCGACGCCAACCCGCGCGTCGACGAGTGGGAGCCCAAGGCGGGCGTCGAGCTCGTGCTGCCGACGCGCCGCATCCTGCCGCGCCCGAACAGCTATTCGGGTCTCGTCATCAACATCCCCGAGTTCCGCCTGTACATGTTCCCCGTCGACACCCGGCTCGGCGAGCGCGCGCCCGTCATGACCTGGCCCGTCGGGCTCGGCGCCGAATGGGCGCAGAGCCCGATCCAGGCGTTCCGCGTGAAGTCGAAGGACGAGAAGCCGACGTGGGTCGTGCCGGACTCGATCTACGTGAAGATGGAGGATCCGAAGCGCGTCGTGCCGCCGGGGCCCGACAATCCGCTCGGCGACTACCGCATCCGGCTCGACTTCGACCTGTATGCGATCCACGGGACGAACGATCCGTGGACCGTCGGCCGCCTGACGACGCACGGCTGCGTCCGGCTCTACCCCGAGGACATCGAATACCTCTATCCCCTGGTCGACCGCGGCTATCCCGGCGAGTTCGTCTACCAGCCGGTGAAGATCGGCGAGCGCAAGGGTCGCGTCTACGTGGAGGTCCACCGGGACGTCTACGAGATGTTCGAGGACCTCGACGCGCACGCGCGCGGGCTCGTCGCGCGCGCGCACCTCGATCAGCGCGTGGATCCGGACCGGCTGCAACACGCGGTGGAGCAGAAGCTCGGGGTGCCGATCGACGTCACCCGCGACGAGGCGAAGGCCGAGGCGCCGCCGGCGAATCCGAAGCGCGACGATCAGCTCGCGGCCGGCGACTGACGGAAGAAGAGGACGCGCTCGGGGCTACTCGCGCTCGCCGCGCTTGATGCCGGTCGAGAGACCCGCGCGCCGGACGTCGCTCACGCCGCGGCGGAGCTTCTGGTCGCCGAAGCGGGCGTGGATCGCGTCGACCGCCGCGTTCAACTGCGCGCGCCGCTGCTCGGTCGGTCCGCGGAGGGCGAGCGCGAGCTGCGACTCGTCGCTCGCCTCGAGACGCGTCACGGCGACGCCCACGAGGCGGATCGGCTCCCACGGCTCGACGCGCGCGAGCAGCGACAGCGCCGCGCGCGCGATCGCGTCGCCGTCGTCGGTCGCGCGCTGCAACACGACCGACCGCGTCACCAGCGGATAGCGCCCGTCGCCGAGCGGACGCGCGAGCTTGAGCTTCACCGTCACGCCGTGACCGCCGACGCGATCACGCCGCAGACGCCGCGCGATCGCGTCGGCGTGCGCGCGGATCGGGTCGGCGAGCGCGGACCGGTCGGCGACGTCGCGCTCGAAGGTGTTCTCCTCCCCGTACGACTTCGCCTCGCGGAAGGGCTCGACCTGGCGCGGATCCTCGCCGCGCGCGAGGTGCGCGAGTTCGACCCCGAACGAGCCGAGTGAGCGGCGGAGCGTCTCATCGGACGCGGCCGCGAGGTCGCCGATCGTGGCGATGCCGAGCGCGTCGAGGCGCTTGCGCCCCACGGCCCCGACGCCCCAGATGCGTCCGACCGGCAGCGGCGCCAGGAACGCGCGCACCGCATCGGGCGCGACCACGCGGAGGCCGTCCGGCTTCGCGAGGTCGCTCGCGATCTTCGCGACCATCTTGACGGGCGCGATGCCGACCGAGAGCGTGAGCCCCGTCGTGGCGCGGACCTCCGCGCGCAGGCGTTCGGCAGCCGAGACCGCGTCGCCGAGGAGACGCGTCGTTCCCGTGAGGTCGAGGAACGCCTCGTCCATCGAGAGGCCCTCGACGAGGGGCGCATAGCGATCGAAGATCGCGAAGACGCGCCGGCTCTCGCGCCGGTACTTCGCCATGTCCCCCGCGACGAAGATCGCGTGCGGGCAGCGGCGGCGCGCCTCGAACGACGGCATCGCGGAATGGATGCCGTAGACCCGCGCCTCGTAGCTCGCCGCCGCGACGACGCCGCGCCCCGACGCGCCGCCGACGACGACCGGCTTCCCCCGCAGCTCCGGCCGGTCGCGCTGCTCCACCGCCGCGAAGAACGCGTCGAGATCAGCGTGCAGGATGGTGCGTGGCGCGGCCACGGCCCGTCGCGGCCTACGCGGGTTGCCGAAAGAGCTCTTCCCGCGTCTTGCCGGCGAGCGTCGCTTGCAGCTGCACGAGCGCGTCCTCCGCGTTCGGAGCGAGCGCCATCAGGTGGTGCTCCGCGCGCACCATCGTCAGATCGCACGGCACCGCCGTCACGAACCCGTTCGGCAGGGTCGAGAGCATCACGAAGAACGCCGACCCGTCCGGCGACCGCAGCTGATACCACTCGACCTTCTGCACCACGTACGCATCACGCATGCGCCGACTCCTCTCCCGATGCTGGGTGGCCGCACCTTAGCGTTCCGGCCGGTCCTCGCTCCAGAGGTGGCGGCGGGTCTCGTCGACGATCACGTGGGTGAGCACGAGGAGCGAGAGCAGGTTCGGAATCGCCATGAGGGCGTTGGTGATGTCGGCGGCGGACCAGACGATCGGCAGCGGCGCCACCGACCCGAGGTAGACCGCGAGCACCCAGAGCACGCGATACACCCGTACCGACGCCGTTCCGAGCAGGTACTCGCACGCCTTCTCGCCGTAGTAGGCCCAGCCGAGGATCGTCGAGAAGACGAACGTCAGCAGGCCGACCGTGAGCACCATGGGGCCGATGACGGGGTGCAGGTCGCTGAACGCCTTCGAGGTGAGCGCGGCGCCCCCGAGGCCCTGCGTCCAGTCGTGCGACTGCACGACGACGAGCCCGGTCATGAGGCACACGACGACGGTGTCCCAGAACGTCCCGGTCGACGACACGAGCGCCTGCCGCACGGGGTTCTTCGTCTGCGCGGCCGCCGCGACGATCGGCGCGCTCCCGAGCCCGGACTCGTTCGAGAAGAGCCCGCGGGCGACGCCGTAGCGCATCGCCTCTCGCACGCCGGCGCCGACGAACCCGCCGACCGCCGCCTGCCCGGTGAACGCCGTGCGCACGATGAGCGAGACGGTCGCCGGGATCTCGGAGGCATGCAGCGCCAGGATGACCAGACAGCCGGCGACGTAGAAGATCGCCATGAACGGCACCAGCCGCTCGCACACCGCCGCGATCGACTTGATGCCGCCGAGGATCACGAGGGCGGTGAGCGCGGTCATGATCCCGCCGGAGAGCCAGACCGAGACGCCGAACGTGTCGCGGACGAGCGTCGAGATCGAGTTCGCCTGCACGGTGTTGCCGATGCCGAACGCGCTCACCGCGGTGAGCGCCGCGAACGCGACCCCGAGCGGCTTGCTGCGCATGCCGCGCTCGAGCACGTACATGGGGCCGCCCGCCATCGTGCCGTCCGCCGCCGTGACGCGGTACTTCACCGAGAGCAGCGCCTCGGCGTACTTGGTGGCGATCCCGAAGACGCCGGTGAGCCACATCCACAGCACCGCTCCGGGTCCGCCGGAGGCGACCGCCGTGGCGACGCCGACGATGTTGCCGGTGCCGATCGTCGCCGCGAGCGCGGTCGTGAGCGCGCCGAACTGCGAGACGTCGCCCTCGCCCTCCGCCCCGCGCTCGAGAGAGATGCGGATGGCGCGCCCCATGTAGCGCTGGATGAAGCGCAGGCGGATCGTCAGGTAGAGGTGCGTCCCGACCAGCAGGATCAGCATGGGCGGCCCCCACACGACGCCCGCGATCTGATCGAGCAGCTTGGTCAGATCCTCCATCCGTCGGGTCGTTACGGCTCGCGACGGATGATCATGACCTCGAACCGCCCCGACGGTCCGACGTACCAGGAGGCGATCCACCCGGTGCACGACACCACCAGCGCGCCGAGCAGCGCCGCGCCGAAGCCCGCGAGCGTGAAGCCCTCGAGGAGCGCGGCGACGAGCGACAGCATCGCCGCGTTCACGACCCAGAGGAAGAGCCCGAGCGTCACCACGGTGATCGGCAGGGTCAGGAGCACGATCGCCGGACGGACGACGGCGTTCACGATGCCGAGCAGGAGCGCCGCGACCAGGAGCGTACCGGCGCCTCGGATCTCCACGCCGGGCACGAGCGCCTGCGCCAGCCAGAGACCGAGCGCGGCGATCAGCAGACGTACGACGAAGCCCGGCATGCCGCGCTCCTACCAAAACGCTGGCGAATGAGAAATGATCGCGGCGGTTTCGTGCCCCATCGGAAGCAATCGCTCTCGCCGAGGCCTCCCCCGCGCCCGGGTCCCTCCTTCGCCAGCGCTCTCCGCGCCGCGCTCCGGCACTACGACGGTCCCGCCTTCCGCGCCGATCTCCTGGCCGGCGGCATCGTCGGCATCGTGGCGCTGCCGCTCTCGATGGCGCTCGCGATCGCGGTCGGCGTCCCGCCGCAGCACGGCCTCTACACCGCGATCGTCGGGGGCTTCGTCGTCGCGGCGGCGGGCGGCTCGCGCTTCCAGGTGACGGGGCCGACGGCCGCCTTCGTCGTGATCCTGGCGCCGATCGCGGCCCGCCACGGGGTTTCCGGGTTGCTCTTCGCGGGGATGCTCGCGGGGCTCATGCTGCTCGCCATGGGGCTCGCCGGCGCCGGCCGGCTGATCCAGTTCATTCCCTACCCGGTGACGAGCGGCTTCACCGCCGGCATCGCCACCGTGATCGCGACGCTCCAGCTGAAGGACGCGCTCGGCCTCGAGGTCGCACACATGCCGGAGCATTTCCCGGCGAAGGTTGCCGCGCTCTGGGCGGCGCACGGCACGGTGTCGCTCCCCGAAGTGGCGATCGCCGCGACGACGCTCGCGCTGCTGCTCGTCCTCCCCCGTCTCACCGACCGCGTTCCGGCGCCGCTCGCCGCCATCGTGCTCGCCGCCGCCGCGGCCGTCGGCCTCGGGCGGCTCTGGCCGGACGTCCACGTGGCCACGCTCGCCGACCGCTTCTCGACCACGATCGGCGGCCACGTGTACGCCGGCATCCCGCCGCTCCCGCCGCAGCCGCACCTCCCGTGGACGGCGGAGCTCTGGCGGCTCGACGCCCTTCGCGAGCTCGTCCCGGCGGCGTTCACGATCGCGATCCTCGGCGCGATCGAATCGTTGCTTTCCGCGGTCGTCGCCGACGGCATGACGGGCACGCGCCACGACCCAGATACGGAGCTCGTCGCGCTCGGCCTCGGCAACGTCGCCGCGCCCTTCTTCGGCGGCATCGCCGCGACGGGCGCCCTCGCCCGCACCGCCACCAACATCCGCGCCGGCGCGCGCTCGCCGGTCGCCGCGATGACGCACGCGCTCGTCGTGCTGCTGGCGGTGTTGCTGCTAGCGCCGCTCGTCGGCTACGTCCCGATGGCGGCGCTCGCCGGCCTCCTCCTGCTGGTGGCGTGGAACATGTCGGAGATCCGGCACTTCCTGCACGTCGCGCGCGTCGGACCGCGGAGCGACGCGTTCGTGCTCCTCAGCTGCTTCTCGCTGACCGTCATCTTCGACATGGTGCTCGCGGTGTCCGTCGGGGTGGTGCTGGCGGCGCTCCTCTTCCTGAAGCGCATGTCCGAGCTGACCCACGGTCGCCTCCTGGCGGATCCCAACGGCCAGCACGGTCCCCTGACCGTGCCGCCGCACGTCGCCCTCTACGAGATCAACGGCCCGCTCTTCTTCGGGGCGGCGCAGAGCGCCATGACCGCGCTCGACACGATCGGCGCCGACGTGCGCGTCGTCGTGCTCGCGCTCGGCCGCGTCCCGACGATCGACGCGACCGGCCTCGTCGCGCTCGAGAGCGCGCTCGAGCGTCTGCACCGCGACCGCAAGTTCGTGCTCATCGCGGGGCCGCTCCCCGAGCCCCGCCACGTCTTCGGCAAGGCCAACCTCCGCGCCCACCACGAAAACATCGTGCTCGAATCGAACCTCGAGCAGGCGCTGCGGACGGCCGGCGACCTCGTGCTCCTGAACCCGCAGTGGAAGTCGCACGCGGCCGCGGCGTCGTCGACGCCGAAAGCCGTCGGGTCGTGACGCGCGGCCCGGGTTATGCGTCCTTCGGCTTCATCATGCCGCCGACGAGGCGCGTCGTGATGCCGGCCGGCAGGTGCTTGTAGAGCCCCGCCGCGACCGCGTTCATGAGGCCGTTCACCAGGACCGAGCGCTGTCCGACGGCCGCAATCGCCTGCTCGGCGACCTGGTCGGCGGTCATCCACACGAAGGACGGCATGCTCGCCGTGTCGAAGGTGTCGACCTTCTCCTGGAATTCCGTGCGGGTGAAACCGGGGCAGACGCAGAGGACGTGCACGCCCGTGCCGCGGAGCTCCGCGGCGAGCGACTCCGTGAAGCTCAGCACGAACGCCTTGGTCGCGCAGTAGGTCGCCATGAAGGGACCCGGACCGAAGCCGCCGACCGACGCGACGTTCATGACCGCCCCGCGCCGGCGCTCGACCATTCCGGGCAGGAAACGGCCGGTGAGCTCGACGAGCGCCGCGACGTTCAACTGGATCTCCTCGATCTCGCGGGCGACGGGGAGCTCGTGGAAGCGCCCGTGCGTGCCGAAGCCGGCGTTGTTGACGAGCCAGTCGACGACGATGCCGCGCCGCTCGGTCTCCGCTTGCAGCGCTTCGCCGGCGCCGGGCTTGGCGAGGTCGGCGGTGAGGACCTGCACCTCGCTGCCATGCGCGGCGCGGAGCTCGCCGGCCAGACGCTCGAGACGGTCGGTGCGGCGCGCGACGAGAGCGACGGAGCGGCGCTCGGCGGCGAGCCGGCGCGCCAGCGCCTCGCCGATGCCGCTCGACGCGCCGGTGATGAGGGTGAACTCCTGTGGTGACGACATGATCGCTCCTTCGTGTGCCGGCCGCGCTCAGAGCGGCGGACGGCGCGGCACGCTGTGCTCCCAGTCGGCGAGCACCGCGCGCAGGGCGGCGATGAACGCGAGGGGCTGGTCGAGAATGAGGTGATGATGCGCCTGCGGGATCTCGACGATCGGCGCATTCCGATCGAGGAGCCCGTACATGTACTCGGCGATCTCGGGCGGCACGAGGAAGCTGAGCTCGCCCCGGAAGACGCAGACCCGGCAGCGCACCTTCGCCAGGTAGTCGCTCATCGGCACGAGCGACGTCTTCACGAAGACGCGCGGATCGAACTTCCAGGTCCAGCCCGCGTCGGTCCGCTTCAGCGAGTGCCGCGCGACGTGGTCCACGATGAAGGCGTTCTCGCACGGCTGCGGCGGAATGAGGTGGAAGTGCTGGATGGCGGTCTCGAGGTCGGCGTACGTCTTGGGGTTGCGGAACGCGCGCCCGCGCGCGCCCTCCTCGCTCTCCGGATCGGGCCGCCGCACCGGCGAGTCGACGATGATCGCGCCCGCCAGCCGGTCGCCGTAGAGCGAGGCCGCGACGATGCTCACGAAGCCGCCGAGGCTGTGTCCGACGAGCATCGGCGCGCCGACGATCCGCGCGTCGGTCGCGACCGCCATCACCTCCCGCGCCCACACCTCGCGCGGGTACGCCTCGCGCTGCCCGCTGTCGCCGTGGCCGGAGAGCTCCGGCGCGACGACGTGGTACTGCGAGGCGAGCTGCGGCGCCAGGAAGCTCCACCACTCCGCGTGCGCCGCGCCGCCGTGCACGAGCACGAGGCCCGGCTTCGTGGAATCCCCCCACGTGAGATACCGGATGCGGCAGCCCTCGACCTCGAGGAAGCGCTCGCCGCGGGGCGCCGCGAGCGCGTCGGTGAACCACGTGGGCGCGTCGCGACGATCCGCCATCGTCGCATCGTGAAATCCTGTTCGACGGGCATATGCAAGTAGCATCCGGCGGGCACGCGCGCCGCGCTTGCGACGGCGGCGGGCGCGCGCCAAGCTCGCGGACGGGAGCCTACGACATGAGCGACGACGTCTGCGATCTCACCGCGAAGGAGTGCGTGCCGTGCCGGGGAGGCGTTCCCCCGCTCGCGGCCGACGAGCGCGCGCGCCTGCTCCGCCAGCTCGGCCACGACTGGCGGGTCGTCGACGGCCATCACCTCGAGAAGGCGTTCGCCTTCCCGGACTTCGCGAGCGCCCTCGCCTTCACGAACCGCGTCGGCGGGCTCGCCGAGCGCGAGGGCCACCACCCCGACATCCACCTCGCCTGGGGCAAGGTCCGGATCACGATCTGGACCCACAAGATCGACGGGCTCACCGAGAGCGACTTCGTGCTGGCGGCGAAGACCGAGCAGCTGCCGCGGACGTAGCCGGCGCGGACGCGGCGATTTCACGCCGCGCCGCCCGCCGCCGGGCTCGAGCCTCAGCGCGCCGGCGACGGGGCGGGCTCGTCGGGCCAGAGCGCGAGCAAGGCGTCGAGGATCTCCTCGGCGGCGTCGAGGTTTCCCATGTGCCCCTCGCCGGGGCGCACGCGCAGCTCCGCACCGGGAACGAGCGCAGCCAGATGATGCGCGTGCTCGAGCGGGACGAGCGGGTCGGCGTCACCGTGCCAGAACCGGATCGGCACTCGGAGATCGCGTGGAGAGAACCCCCAATCGCGCGTGAAGAGAACGAGGTCGTAGATCGGCGCGCGCAGTTGTTCCCGTCCCGCGCGCAGCATGTCGTCGAGGAACATCGCCTTCATCTCGGGCCGACGCATCACCTGCTGATCCCCCGGCGGCATGGCGCTCACCGCGAGATCGAAGACCGCCGAGGCGACCGGCCGGAACGCGAACGCGGCCGCCCAGACGGTGAAGCCGAGAGGTTCGCGCAGCGCGTGCAAGAACACCCGGAGGCGCGCTGCGAGCCGCATGGCGCCCCCCGGGGCCGCCTCCGCACCGACGGCCGGAGCCACCCCACCGAGCACCGCGCCGGCCACGACGCGGCTCGCAAGCCGATGCGCACACCCCAACACGTACGGCCCGCCACCCGACAGGCCGACGAGGGCGAAGCGGTCGATGCCGAGGTCGTCGACGACCTCCCGGACGTCCTCGGCCCAGTCCAGCACGGACCCGTGGAGATGCGGCGTCGAGTCGCCGATGCCGGGCCGCTCGACTCCGACCAATCGCAGCCCACGCGCCTGCGCCTCGGCGATCGCCCGTGGCGGCACCTGCCGCCTTCCGCCCGGTGTTCCGGGAAACCACAAGATGGCGCGGCCGCGCGGGTTTCCGTACTCCGCGATGCCGATGGTGCGCCCGTCGCCGAGCCGCACACGGTCCTCGCGAAAGGGTACGGCCGGGCCGGCATCGACGACGCTCATCGGCCGACCATGTCGCGATCGGTCGCGCATCGCAAACCGCCCTCCGGCGATTCTCTTAGGCTCCTCTAGGGAACCCGGGCGCCGTCCCGCTCCTCGACCGGCGCGGCCGCGTGTCGGAGGCGGAGCCCCGCGTCGGCGCGGCGCGAGAGCAGGTCGAGCGCCGCCACGCGATACGCCTCGGCCAGCGTCGGGAAGTTGAAGATGTTCTCGATGAACACTTCGACGGGTTGCGCGCCGATCATCGCGAGCTGCCCGAGGTGCACGAGCTCGGTTGCTCCCTCGCCGATGATCTGCACGCCGAGGACGCGCGATCCGTCGGCGGCGGCCACCATCTTGAGAAAGCCGTCGCGGGCGTTCGAGATGTGTCCGCGCGCGATCTCCCTGAACGCGGCGCGGCCGACCAGGATCTCGCCGTGGCGCTCGCGGGCGGCGGCCTCGTCGAGCCCGACGCACGCCATCTCCGGGATCGTGTAGACCCCGACTGGCATCGTCTCGCCGGACAAGCCGGCGGGAAGACCCATCGCGTGGCAGACGGCGCGCCGTCCTTGCTCCATGGCGCTCGTCGCGAGCGCCGGAGGTCCGATGACGTCGCCGACGGCGTAGATGTGGGGCACGACCGTCCGGAGGTGCGCGTCGACCTCGATCAATCCGCGCGTGTTGGCGGCGAGGCCGGCGGCCGTGAGGTTCAACCCGTCCACCGACGCGACCCGCCCGAGCGCGCAGAGCAGCTTGTCGGAAGTCAGGACCTCGCCGCTCTCAAGCGTCGTGACCACGGAGATGCCGTCGGCCGCAACCGAGGCGATAGCGGCGTTGGCGACGTAGCGCGCCCCGCTCCGCTCGAACTCCGCCACGAAGCGATCGGTGAGCTCGGGATCCAGGAAGCCGAGCGGCCGCGGCGCCTTGTCCACCATCGTGACCTGCACGCCGAGGGTCGCGAAGATGCTCGCGTATTCGCTCGCGATCACGCCCGCGCCGATCACCGTGAGCGAGCGCGGCAAGTACTGCAGCGACAGGATGGAATCGCTGTCGAGGACGTGCTCGTGGTCGATCGGCACGTTCGGGGGGACGCGCGGCGTCGAGCCGACGGCGATGACGATCGTGCCCGCCGCGAGCCGCCGCCGCGCACCCTGAACGCTCTGCACCTCGACTTCGACCGGCGACACGAAGCGCGCGCGGCCGTGGATCAGATCGATGCCGTTTCGGCGCAGCTGATCGCCGATGTACCGCTGGTGGCTCTGAACGACCTCGTCGAGGCGCGTCAGCAGACTCGAGATCTTGGTGCCTTCCGGCATCTGGAGATCGAGCACGTTGCCGCTCCGCTGCCGGAAGCTCGCGAGCGCGACGGCGGTCTCGCGCAGCGTCTTGCTCGGAATGGTGCCGCGCTGGACGCACTCGCCGCCGACCGCGGCTCCGCGCTCGACGATGGCGACCCGGCATCCCGCCTTGGCGCCTTGGATCGCGGCCTTCTGACCCGCCGGGCCGCTGCCGATGACGACGAGGTCGTATCGATCCGTCACGACGTGAAGGCCTGCGCGTGCGCGAGGATCGCCGCGCGCTTCGCGAACAGCGCCTCGACGTCGTCGGGATAGAGATTCAGGGCCGCAAAGAGCGGGTGGCCGGCGAGCAGCCCGCGCTCGACTTCGTACTCCTCGTCGCTCTTGGCCGCCGCGTAGGCGATCACGTCGGCGAGCGCCGTCATCCGCACGAACTTCCCGAAACCGTCCGGCGTCTCGGTCTCGTGGTGGTGGGCGATCGCTTGCCGCACGTCGTCGGGCAGGGCCCACCGTTCTCCGAGAAGCGAGCCGACCTGCACGTGGAAGTCCTCGAGGATCGCCTCGCATGCGGCGTGCGACGCCGTGTGCCTGGTCTCCTTGCACACGTCGAGGAGCAGACCGAGCACGACGGGCTTCCCGACGTCGTGCAGCAGGCCGCACACGAACGCCGCCTCGACGTTGGCCCGCAACTGGCGTGCGATCTCCTTGGCGAAGAGTCCGGTCAGGGTCGCATGGCGCCAGAGCTCGGCGGTGAGCCCCTGGTGGCTGGCGCTGCGGAAGACCTTGCCGTGCAGCGCGACGGTGACGACGATCTCGCGCATCTGCACGAGCCCGATGCGGATCAGCGCCTGTTGGATCGACTGGATGCGAACGTCCCCGCCGAACGCGGCCGAGTTCGCGACCCGCAGGACGTGACCTGCGAGGGCCTGATCGCGGTGCAGGAGATCGGAAAGCCGGCGCACGTCGGCCCCCTCCGCGCTGCCTTGCGCAAGGATCTCCCCTGCGACTTGCGGCAGCATCGGGATGTCGAGGCTCCCCTGTGCGATGCGCTCGGCGATCCGCTCGCGCAGGGGTCCCGGGAGCGCTTCGCTTCGGGACGCCGGAGGAATCAGCGCGGACGCGGGCTCGGTCATGAAAGCTCTCCTGGCGAGAGCTATCGGCCTTGCCGGCGATTCTCTTGAGGCCCGGCGAACCGCCCGCGCGGCGGCCGGTTACGGCGAGGGATTCGCGAGCCAGCAGTCGTCGGGGGGGCGTCTCACACGACCGCGACCACGACCCCGCGATCGCGCAGCGTCGCGGCGATGTCGCCGCCGAGGAAGCGCGCGGCGGGCTCGATGCCGCGCACGTGCGCATCCATGTGCGCGAGGCCGAGGCCGCGGACGAACCGATACGCGCTGTCTGGTGCGCACAGCTCGCCGATCGGCTTGATGGCGCTCGCCACCTGATCGAAGATCGGCGGCGGCATCGTGCGGAAGAGCTCGTGAATCTGCTCGATCTGGTCGCAGAAGTGCATGTGGTCGGCGTTCTCGAGAACGACCATGCGCTTCGGCGACATCGTGCGCTGGTAGAGCTCGTGCATGCCGCGGAGCGGCAAGAGCGTGTCCGAGTCGGCGACGAGATAGAGCGTCGGCACGTCGCGGGCCCAGTCGAGGACGAGCGCGCGCTGCAGCGGCTCGGCCGGCAGCGGCGTCCAGCCGCCCGCCGGCGCGAGCGGCAACGCCGCGCGCACGCGCGCGTCGCGTCCGGCCACCATGAGCGTCGTCCAGCCCCCGAAGCTGTGGCCGCTCATGCCGATGCGCTCGGCCTCGATGGCCGGAACGCCTTCGACGCCCGCCAGCATGCGGTCGATCACGAAGCTCACGTCCGCGGGACGCGCCGGGATGAGCTCGGAGAGGGTCGCGCCCGGGTCCGGGATCGGACCGCCCATCTGCGCCGCCATCATCATCTGCACGACCTCGAAGATGGTGTTGCCCGTGTGGTCCATGGCGGCGACGACGTAGCCGTGGCTCGCGAGGTGCGTGCAGAGGAACGTCGACTGGCGGCGATGGGCCCCGAAGCCGTGCGAGAACGCGACCAACGGATACGAGCCGCCGCGCGGCCCCGCGTCGCGTACGGCCTCCTGCCAGCCCGGGGGAAAGCCGGGGATCAGCTCGTAGGCGTCGCGGGTCGCCTCGGCGAGGTCCTGCCCGCGATGCGCCTCGGTCGCGGGGTACCACACCTCGACGGGCAGGAGCCGATCGCCCCGGGAGGGGTCACTCCAGTTGAAGGTCCGGACGCCGACGGGAAGGGTACCGCGCGCGAAGGGATCGTAGGCCATGACGCAGTGAAGCCCGGAAGCGCGCGTAGATCAAGCGTCCGCGCCGCTCGAGTCACCGCCCGATCGGCATCGCGCTCGAGGCCCGAGGGTCGAACGGCCGTTCGCCGACGGTCGTGTCGAGCACGGTGCAGACCGGGGCGCAGGTCGGTCACCGATCGAGGAGCTCCAGCCGCTCGGCCTTCGCGAAGGTCGCGCGCAGGCCGTCGTAGTCCGCGACCGAAAACGGTTGATAGGCGCTCGACGCGCGGGTCCGCCAGAAGAGCGGCGCGTCGGGCAGCCGCTTTCGGCAGAAGTGCACCTTCTTCAGGTTGCGGACGAGGATCTTCGCCGTGTTGGTGTACTCGAACTCGTCGACGAGCCGGATGAAGTCGGGAAACCACTTCCGATCCATGCTGCCGCCCGTGATCTGCTGCTCGCAGTAGGCGAAGAACGCCTTCGGATCGAACGCCACTCCATCGCGGATCTTGAGCGCCGCCATGACGAGTTCGTCGGAGACCGAGCACGGCACGCCGTAGGCGGCGGCAAGCACCACGTCGGGGTGCTCCTGCAGGAGCCGCGCGACCTGGAGCGCCGAGAAGTTCTCGCCGTCCTTGCGGATCCAGTCGTCGGTGCGGCCGTCGAAATAGAGGAAGCGCTTGCCGTCGCGCGCGAGGACATGGCCGAGATCGCCCGAGTGATAGACGCCGTCGCGGTACTTGCTGCTGTTGGCGTCGGGATTGTCGAAGTAGCCCTGGAAGAGGCTGGTGTCGGCGGCGACGCGGCAGATCTCGCCGACCGCGTCGTGGTAGTTGAGGATCTTGCCGTCGGCGCCGAGCTCGGCGGGCGGACACTCCGCGCCCTTCTCGTTCAGAATCTTCACGGCGGGATCGGTGATCTCGCCGACCGAGCCGCGCGGGTCGCCCTTGCGACGGAAGGTCGAGATCGCGGCCTCGGTCGAGCCGTAGAGCTCGAACATGTCCTCGAGTCCGAACCACCTCATGAACTTGTCGATGTCGGGCGGCGCCGCGCCGTTGCCGACCGCGTAGGTGAAGCGGTTCTTCGGGTGGTTCGTGACCTCGGCCGCGATCTTCTTCTCGTCGCCGCCGTACTGCTTCGCGAGCGCCGCCAGCACGTAGTGCACGGGCTCCCCGACGTAGTTCCAGTTCGTCACCCCGTAGCGGAAGACGTCGGGCGTGAACTTGGTCGCGCTGAAGCGCTCGTTGATCCCGAGCGCGCCGCCGACCCAGAACGCCGGCATCAAGCCGATGAAGATCGAGTTCGAATGGAAGAGCGGCATGCAGGCGTAGCCGACGTCGTCCTGGCCGAGCCCGAGGTTCGTCGAGACGCCGATGCCGACCGCGCAGAGCTTCATGTGGTTGTTGTTGATGCCCTTCGGCAGTCCCGTCGTGCCGGACGTGTAGATGACCATGAGATTGCTCGTCGGCTCGACCTCGACCGCCGGGGGCTCGAGCTTCGCGCCGACCGGCCCCACTTCCTTCGCCATCACCGCGAGCCAGTCGCTGCCGGCGGGAAGCGACGGCGGATCGCCGGCGGCGCGCCCGCGCAGCACGAGGACGTTCTCGCTCGGCACCGTCGTGAGGAGGCTCCCCACCCGCTCCACCTCCGGCAGCAGGCGCTCGTCGACGATCAGCATGCGCGCACGCGACTGGTTGACGACGCCGGCGAGCGTCTCGCCGCGGAGCCCGGTGTTGATGCCGAAGAGCGTGTAGCCCGCGTACGCGCAGCCGAAGAGCAGCGACACGAGCTCGAAATGGTTCTCGAGCATCATCGCCACGTGCCCCGGCGCGGCGGCGCTCACGGGCTCGAGCCTGGCGCGCAGGAAGTGCGCGGTCCGCAGCGCCTCGTCGCGCAGCTGGCGATAGGTCCAGGTCCGGTCGTCCTGCATGAGGAAGACCTTCGGGCCGCACACCTCGTGCGCGGCGCGCGCCTCGAGCTGCGCATTGAGCGTGAACGACGCCATGAATTGGAGCGGTTCGGACACGGCACTCCTCCTTGGATGGCAACGGAAATGGCTGGGGACTATAGCCCTACGTTCGTCGGATACGCCACCCGACCCCACACCGAAATTGCGGAGGGAGCCACCATGTCCGGGCCCGTACTGCTGGTCGACGAGGAGGACGGCATCGTCACCCTGACGCTCAACCGCCCGCAGGCCCCTCGCGCTCGAGAGCGGCGCCGCGCGCGCCCACGCGCGCACGCTCAGCGCCGACGCGATCGCGGCGCGGCGGGCGGGCGTGCAGTCGCGCGGGCGCGAGCAGCACGGGTGACGCGCGGCAGCGGTAGGCGAGCGACGGACCGTACTCGATCGACGTCCCGGGACCTGCGCGCCCGTCGTCCGCGCGGGCGTCCGGCGGAGCGACGCGCCGAGGCCGATCGGCGTGCGCGGCGGCCCGCGTGACGCGCCGGGGTCGAACCGCCCTCGTCGCCTGCGCCGTCCTACTGCTGGCGACGAGCGGGTGCGCGGCGCGGCGGCCGGTCCCGGGCGCGGCGGCAGCGGCACCGCTCCGCGTCGGCACGAGCGGCGATTATCCGCCCTTCTCGCTGCGCGGCGCCGACGGCGCGTGGGACGGCTTCGACGTCGCCGTCGCGCGCGCGTACGCGGACGCCCGCGGCCGACGCCTCGAGCTCGTGCCGTTCCGCTGGCCCGAGCTCGCCGCCCGACTCGCCGCCGGCGAGTTCGACGTCGCGATGAGCGGCATCACCGTCCGCGCCGACCGCCTCCTCGTCGGCACGATGACGGTGGCGACCGCGCGTTCGGAAGCGGTCGTGCTCGTGCGCCGCGACGCCGTAGGGGCGGCGCGCGTCGATCGTGCCGGCGTCCGGATCGCGGTGAACCACGGCGGGCACCTCGAGCGCGTGGCGCGCACCCGGCTCCGCCACGCCACGCTCGTGCCCGTCGACGACAACCGCCGCCTCCCGGAGCTGCTCGCCGCGCGCGCCGTCGATGCGGTGGTGACGGACACGCTCGAAGCGGCGACCTTCCCGGCCGACGCGTTCGTGGTGGCGGCGCGCCTCAGCCGCGACCGCAAGGCGTACTGGGCCGCACCGGGGCGGGAGACGCTCGCCGCGGATCTCGACGCGTGGCTCCTCGCGTCCGAGCACGACGGCGCGCTCGGGCGCCTGCGAGACACCTGGCTCGCGGGCGCGAACGCACCGATCCTCGCGCCCGAGCTCGCCCGCGTCGTGGACCTCGCCGCGCGCCGCCTCATGCTGATGCCGGCGGTCGCGGCGGCGAAGCGCGCCGCCGGCACGCCAATCGTCGATCCGGCCCGCGAGGCCGAGGTCATCGCGCGCGCCGTCGCGCGGGCGCGCGCCGCGGGACTCGACGGCAGAGCCGCCGCGCGCTTCGCGCGCGCGCAGATCGACGCCGCCCGCGCCGTACAGGGAGCGGCGCGTCCCGCGTCCGCGCCGGCCCACGGCGCGCCGACCCTCGCCGCGCTCCGCCCGCGCATCGACGCGCTCGACGAAGCAACGGTCGCGGCGCTGGTCGCGGCGCGCACCGCGGCGGTGCGCGCGGACCACGCCGCGCTCGCGACGACGCTCCGCGCCGACGCGGACGTCGACGGCTTCGACGAGGCCCACGCGGGCGCGATCGCCGCCGCGATCGTCGCGCTCGTCGCGAGCCCCGCGGAGCAGATCGGGCGTTGACGGCCGCACGGCGCTCCGAGATGACGGAGCATGGCCGCCGCTTTCCCCCTCGCCGCTCGACCGACCGACGGTCGCACGTGGCGCGCGCGCCGCCGCGCGTGCTGCGCCGGAACGCTCGCGCTCGCCGCCCTCGGGCTCGTCGCCGCGACCGCGCACGCCGCCCCGAGCGCGCACCTCGACGCCACCCTGCGCCAGGTGCTCGCCGAGCAGGGATTCACGGGCACGGTCGGCCGGAGCCTGGAGCAGCGGCTCGGGCGCGCGATCGATCCCGCCCTCGCCGATCTCGGCCGCCTCCTATGGTTCGACAAGATCGGCGGGCTCCACTCGGACAATGCCTGCGGAGGCTGCCATGCGCCGTCGGCCGGCTTCGCCGACACGCAGTCGATCGCGATCGGCATCCAGAGCAACGACCGGGTCGGGCCGCGCCGCGCCGGGCCGCGCAACCAGCGCCGCGCGCCGACCGTCATCAACGCGGCGTTCTTTCCCGCGCTGATGTGGAACGGCCGTTTCTCGGCGCCCTCGGGGGATCCCTTCGACAACGCGCGGGGGTTCCTCTTCCCCGCGCCGGAGGGCGCGACGAAGTTCCCCGCCGCCGATCCGGTCGTCACGCACCTCCTGATCGCGCAGGCGCACATCCCGCCGACCGAGCTCGTCGAGGTGGCGGGCTTCACCGGTACGGCCGGCACGATCGGCCCCGCCTTCGACGCCTTCGACGACGGACGCGGCGGCGTCGTGCCGCCGCCCGACCAGAGCGGCTTCCGGAACGAGCCGATCCGCGCCGCGGTGCTCGATCGCCTGAACGCTTCGCCCTCCTACCGCAGCCGCTTCGGCGCGCGCTTTCCGAGCGTCGCCGGAGGCGGCCCGATCGACTTCACGATGTTCGGGCGCGCGATCGCGGAGTTCGAGTTCACGTTGGTGTTCGCGGATGCTCCGCTCGATCGCTTCGCGCGCGGCGAGCCGCGCGCCATGACCGCGAGGGAGAAGCGCGGCGCGCTCGTGTTCTTCGGCAAGGGGCGCTGCGTCGACTGCCACGCCGTCGCCGGCGCCGCCAACGAGATGTTCAGCGACTTCCAGAGCCGCGTCGTCGGCGTGCCCCAGATCGCGCCCGTCTTCGGCGTTAGCGCCGGCAACGTGATCTTCGACGGCCCCGGCAAGGACGAGGACTTCGGGCTCGAGCAGGTGACCGGCAGCGCCGTCGACCGCTACAAGTTCCGCACTTCGCCGCTCCGCAATCTCGCGCTGCAGCCGGCGTTCTTCCACAACGGCGCCTTCACGCGCCTGCGCGACGCGGTCGAGTTCCACCTCGATCCCCTCCGCCGGGCTCCCGCGTACGACCCGCGGCGTGCCGGGGTCGACAAAGACCTGCGCCTGCGGCTCGGGCCGATTCAGCCCGTCCTCGAGCGGCTCGACCCGTGGCTGCTCGCGCCGGTCGTGCTCACCAACCGCGAGCGCCAGGATCTCCTGGCCTTCCTCCGCCGCGGGCTCCTCGACGAGCGCGCCAGCCTCCCGGCGCTCTGCGCGCTCGTGCCGAAGACCGTCCCGAGCGGCCTCCCGACGATGCGCTTCGAGCGCTGCGGCGTGCCGCGCTAGATGGGGTCCGCACGTCTCACGGGCTCGGCAGCACGAAGACCACCGTCGGCTGCGCCTCCGCGAGCGTGCCGACCTCGGCCGGCACCGTCGCCGGCGGCGCGTCCCAGCAGAGGAGCGCCAGGTCGACGGGGGGCGGCACGCCGCCGGGCAGCGGGAAGGTCGTCGGCGCGCCGCCGGTCGCGACCGGGACGAGGCTCGCGGTCCGCCAGGGCGCGTCGCTGCCGAGCGCGCGCGCGGCCGAGGCGCAGGCGGCGCCGGCGTCGAAGCCGTCGAGCACGACGGTCACGGACCCGGCCGCGGCCGGCGACGCCGTGGGCGCCGGCGTCGCCGGCGCGCCCGTCGCCACCGGCGAAGCCGTGCCGGCGGGCGTCGGCGCCGCCGCGGTCGCGGTCGGCGAGGGGTTCGACCCGCCGTCGGTCGGCGTCGGGCTCCCGCCCGGGACGCTCGTGGCGGTGGCCGCGGGCGTCGCGGTCCGTGTCGGGGTCGGCGCCGCCGTCGGCGCGTCCGTCACCACGCTCACGCTCTCGCCGCCCGGCGCCGTCGCGTTCGGCGAGTCGCTGCCGCAATAGGTCACGCCGTCGAACTCGTCGCACGTCCCGTTCGCCCGCACGTCGTCGACGACGACGCTCTCGGAGGTGACGAGCCCCGTCGAGCCGCTGCCGCCGCCGCACGAGGCGAGAACGCCCGCGAGGGATGCCGCTACGATTCGTTGCCACGTCCGCATCGCCATCTCCTTCAGGCCACCGTCGCGGTGGCCAGCACGTTCATGAACGCGGTGTCGCGCGACGGCGCCGCCGCGAAACGCTCGCTGAGCGCTCGCAGCGCGTCGTCGAGGGCCGCGTGGAACTCGCCGATGCGGGCGCGCTCGACGTTCAGATAGTGGTTGCGCAGGTATGTGCCGGTCGGGGCGTCGGGAAGCGCGACGCGGTCGAGCAGTCCCTTCGCGAAGAGCTCGACGAACTGGCGCGCCACGGCGCGGCGCTCGTCGACGCCCTCCGCCTGCAGATGGCGGCCCTTCCGGCGCGCCTTGCCGGCACGGACCTCGACGAGGTCGTGCCGCTTCAGGGTCTCCTCGACGCGCTGATCGAGCGCCGCCTCTTCGGCGGGAGAGCGGCGCCGGCGCTTACCGTCACGCCGGAACTCGCGGCGCCAGCGTTCGACGGCAATCCAGTCGCCGTCGTCCGGGAGCGCCGCGATCGCGCGGCCGACGCGCACGGCGAGCGCGCCGTCCTCGACGTCGCCGACGGCGGGCGCCGCCTGGAAGGCGCGGTCGATCTCGCGGCTCACCGCGTAGACGATGCGGTCGCGCCAGAGCATCGCGAGGAGCGCCCGGGGATCCTCGCGCCGGAACGCCGCCAGGTGCCGCACCAGGTCTTCGCTCGGGAAACGGTCCCCCTTCTCGATGTAGCTCAACATCACCGGCTCGATGCGGCCGTCGAGCGCCTCCGTCGCGAAACGCCGCAACGACCAGCGCCGGCCCCGCATAACGCGGGTCTCGTAGAAGAGGTCCCCGATGGTGCGGCTGCTCTCACGTTCGGCCATGCGGGCCCTTTATCCGAGACGCCGCCGACCGTCGCGCGACATACCGCCTTGACATTCACTCATTTTGTGAAGTATACCCACATATATCGTGAATGCAACGCGGCGCCGGAATGCGCCGGGAAGGGAATCGCCATGCGACGACGGCAACACACGATGCTCGGGTTCCTGATGCTGGTCTCGGCGGCGTGCGGCGGCGGCTCGGGCTCCGCGGACGGCACGGACGCCCCCGCACCCGCGTCCGCCGCGCTGTCGCGCGCCGCCGACTGCGACGAGCTCCTCGACGCGATCCGCACCGATGCCCGCGCCAAGATCCGGGCGCAAGCCGACGAGGTCCGCATCGGCGGCTGGTACTACACGGAAGGCGGCGGCATCGGCTCCCCGACGCCCGCGAGCACCCCCGCCGCGGCGCCGACCCTGGCCCCGAACGGCGGCGCGCCGCCCGAGGCGACCGACACCAACACCCAGGTGCCCGGCGTCGACGAGGCGGACGTCGTCGAGATCGCCGGCGATCGGATCTACCTGCTCGGGAACGACGAGCTCTCGATCCTGACGGCGGTGCCACCGGAGGCGACGACGCTCGCGGAGCGCGTCCCGATCGAGGGCGCGCCGATCGGCATGTTCGTCGCCAACGGGCGGGCGCTCGTCGTATCGTCCGTTTTCGACGAAGACGGAACGCTCGGGGGCGACCGCCGCTGCGACACGATCGGCCCGCCCTTCCCCGTGCCCGGGCCCGCGAGCTTCTTCCCTCCCCTCACGGCGTCGTGCCTGTCGGTCTTCACCAAGCTCACGCTCCTCGACGTGCACGCGACGCCGGCGCGCGTCGTGCGCGAAGCCTGGATCGAGGGCGACTACGTCGCCGCCCGCCGGCACGACGCGCGCGGCCGCGTGATCGTGCAACGCGACTGGGGGACGCCCGTCGGTCTCGTCGACCCCTGGACCGTGCTGCCCTGGGCGTCCGGCGACCTGGCGGAGTTCCTGACCCGCGTCGACGCCTGGGAGTCGTCGGCGCTCGCCGCGATCGACGACAGCACGCTCGCCGATTGGCTGCCGACGGTGCGCGAGCGCGTCGGCGGAACGCTCACGGAACGGCCCCTCGCATGCGACCGGGCGGAGATTCCGCCGACGGCGCGGGCGCCGCAGGGCGCCACGTTGATCGTCGGAATCGACCTCGCGTCCGACGACGCGCCGCTCGCCGATACGCTGCTGCTCGGCGAAGCGACCGAGATCCACGCGAGCGCCGATACGCTCGTCCTCGCGCAACCGACCTGGCAGAGCGAGCCGCTCGCCGAGGCGGGCACCCGCACGGCGCTCCATGTGTTCGCCCTCGCCCCGGACGCGGCGGACGTCGTCTACCGCGGCTCCGGCTTCGTACCCGGGACGGTGCTCTCGCAATTCTCGCTCGACGTGCGCGACGACGTCGTCCGCGTCGCCACGACGTTTCAGCATACGGAGCGCGGAACGCCGGTCACGCGCCTCACCACGGCCACCGTCCGCGACGGCGCGCTCGTGATCCTCGGCGCGAGCGAGGACCTGGCGCCCGGCGAGCAGCTCCAGGCCGCGCGCTTCCTCGGCGATCGCGCCTATCTCGTCACCTTCGTCCGGATCGATCCCCTCTTCGTCGTCGACCTCGCGGATCCGGCGAACCCGCGCCTGCTCGGCGAAGTCGAGCTCCCGGGCTTCAGCCAATATCTGCACCCCCTCGACGCCGACCATCTGCTCACGATCGGGCGCGCCGGAACGGCGGGCGGTCAGATCACCGCCCCGGCACTCCGCCTCTTCGACGTCTCGGACCCGACCTCGCCGCGGCTCACCTCGACCTACGAGCTCCCCGCCAGCTCCTACAGCCCCGCCGAGCACGATCACCTCGCCTTCACGTTCGACGCGCGGCGCGGCCTCCTGGCGCTGCCCGTGAACCTCTACGACGCCGCAAGCCACGCGACGCTCGAGCTCTTCGACGTGGATGCGACGGCCGGCATCGCGCGGCGGGGCGTCGTCGACCACGGTGCGTCAGCCGAGGCGCCGTGCCCGCCGCTCTTCGCCTTCGAGGGACACTGCGCGGTCCTCGCCCGCATGCGGCGCGGCGTCTTCATCGGCGACGCCGTCTACTCGATCGCTACGTCGCAGGTCCAGGTGCACGCCCTCGACGACCTGACGGTGCCGCTCGCGACGGTGCCGCTGCCCTGACGCGCGAAGCTCGAGGCGGGAACGGCACGATCCACTTCGTTGGCGTGCCGGGTACGAAGGTGCCGTTCCCCCTCGATCCGATCCGTCCGCGGCGGAGTCCTTCGGAAGCGGTGGCCGCAGGCGGGCGGGTCGGGGCTGCCTTCTACGGTCGCCGGGATCAAGCCACCCAGCGCGTACGGCCCGCTGGTACCTCTCTGGCCTGCGCACGACGCGCGGCGCGGCTCCCCGAAGCCAGCCCCGACCCACCCACCTGCGGCAGCATCCCCCAATTCTTCGTGCGGCCGTCCACGTGCCGCCATCGAGTGCGTCACGGCGAGTCGGCGTATCGGCGCGCCCATCGCTCGGGCCGTGCTTCAACTTCACAGAAGGAAGCATCCCGGACCCCCCACCGCCGACACCGCAGGCAGACGGCGCGCGGCAGACCGAGGCTCCGGTGCATGATCAAACCGAGACACTACCGATCCGTCGCAATCGGCCGCGGGCTGCGCTAAGGCCGGCGGTCGATGGACGAGACGAAGCGGATCGAGCGCCTCTTCGCGAGCAACCGCCGCTGGGTGGCCGCCATGACCCAGAGCGACCCGGAGTTCTTCCGGACACGCGCCAAGCCCGCCGAGCCGCACTTCCTCTTCATCGGCTGCTCGGACAGCCGCGTCCCGGCCGATCAGCTGACCGGCACGACGCCGGGCGAGCTCTTCGTCCACCGCAACATCGCGAACCAGGTGTTCACGTCCGATCTGAACGTGCTGTCGGTGCTGCAGTACGCCGTCGAGATCTTGAAGGTCGCAAACGTCATCGTCTGCGGCCACTACGGTTGCGCCGGCGTGCAGGCGGCGGCGAGCACGGCGCCGCTCGGGCTCGTCGACAACTGGCTCGGCAACATCCGGAACGTGATGCGCTTGCACCGCCGGGAGCTCGACGCGATCGCCGATCCCGCCGTGCGCCTGCGGCGGCTCATCGACCTCAACGTGATCGAGCAGATCTACAACCTCTCGCAGACGCCGGTGGTGCAGAAGGCGTGGCAGGGAGGCGCGACGCTCCTGCTGCACGGCCTCGTCTACACGCTCGAGGAGGGCCTCTTGAAGGAGCTGGCACTCGGCATCGACAGCCCCGAGAAGGCCGAGGCGCTCGCGCACTCCGGCGAGCGCCGCTGACGCGCGCGTGAGCTTCGCGACCTGGCACGATCTCTACCGGAGCGATCTCCAGAGCGCGGTCGCGGTGACGATCGTGCCGCTGCTCTTCCTGCTCTATCTGGCGTGGACGGAGCGGCCGGACGGCAGCGGCATCGTCCCAGGGGCGCGGCGCTTCGTCGAAGCGTGGGCCGGGACGTTCGCCGTCCTGACGGTCGTGGACCCGCTCGCGGGCGGGCCGCTGCTGCGCGTGCTCGGGGTCGCCGACGCGCCCGTCGCGACCGCCGTCATGGTGGCGTTCGTGCTGCTCGGCGACTTCCGCGTCTACCTCCTCGTCTTCGCCCTGATGACGCACGCGGGCGCGCAGCACGACGCGCGCGTCGCCGACCCGGTCTTCGCGACCCGCGACGCGCTCCGGCTGGTCCCGCCGCGCGCGGCGCTCGCGGCCGCGCTCGCGACGCTGGTCGTGCCGCTCGTCGCGGTGGCGGCCGAGGCCCTCGTGCGCACGCGCGTCGCCGCGCCACCTGCGCAATCGATCTGGCTCGCCTACGAGCTCGCGTTCCTCGTCGTGGCGCTCGCGCTGCGCCAATGGGTCGTGCCGGTGCGCGTGCCGGGCACCGCGCCGCGCCTGCGGATCTACCTCCGCCGCGTGCTCGCCTACGTCGCGACCTACTACGCGCTCTGGGCGCTCGCCGACGCGCTCATCATCGCCGGCCTCGACCTCGGCTGGGCGCTACGGATCCTGCCGAACCAGCTTTACTACGCCTTCTGGGTGCCGTTCGCCTATGGCGCGTTCTTCGCCCGCAGGTAGGCATCGGCGAGGAGGTCGACCCAGGCGCCGAGATAGGCGTCGGCGCGCACCGCGCTCGCGCCGCGCGGGTCGCCGACGACGCCGGTCGGGGCGTGGTCGCGGAGGCTCGGGTAGAAGAGCGCCTGCGGGTCGGCGACCGCGCCCGTGTGCCCCGCCGCCAGCGCCGCGGTCCGCACGCTCGCCGGCCGGAGCGCGAGCAGGATCGACGTCTCGGCCTCGCCCGCGTGGTGACCCGCCGCGAGCGGATCGACGCCGGCCTCGGCCGCGACGCGCGCGAACGTCGCGGCGACACGTGCGAGATCCGTGAACGCCTCGATCCGCATCGGCGCCGCGGCGGCGCGGAGCGCCGGCACCATCGCCGCGAGATCGGCGTAGTTGCCGCCGTGCGCGGAGAAGACGAACGCGCCCGCGAAACCGGCGCGCGCGAGCGAGCGCACGAGGTCCGCGAGCACAGCCGAGAGGGTCGTCGGCGCGAGATCGAGAGTGCCGGGAAACGCGAGGTGCTCGCGCGAGCAGCCGAAGGGCACCGTCGGGCACACGATCGCTTCCGGAAAGCGCGCGGCGAGGCGCGCGGCGAGCGCGTCGCCGATCCACGTATCGGTCGCGAAGGGGAGGTGCGGGCCGTGCTGCTCGGTCGCGCCGAGCGGCACGAGCGCGACGCGCGGTCGCGCCGCGAGCGCGCCGGCGAGCTCGGGCCAGCTGAGATCGGCGAGCCGCGGCGCGGCGGGCGTCGACCCGGCGCGCGCCGCGCCGCCCGCCGTCGGTGCCCCCGCGCGCGCCGGCGCCGCCGCCTCGCCCGGCACGAAAGCCGCGGCCTCGTCGAAGCCGCCGACGGCATAGAGCGGGCGATCCCTTCCCTGCCCCGGCCAGCGCGCCTGCTCCACGCCGTGCGCGGCGATGCCCGCGAGCACGAGCTCGGTCACCAGCGCCTCGTGCTCGAAGAGCGCGAGCGGCATCGGCAACGTCGCCGGCAGGCGGACGAGCGCGTGGCGCGTCGGATCGAGCATGCCGGCGAAGCGGTCGAGCAGCTCATCCTCTCGGGTCGCGTCCGGGCGAGCCAGCGCGAGGAGCGTCGCCGCCCCGGCGCTCGCCTGCTGGAACGGGCCGTGCGCGAACTCGAGGAGGTCGAAGATCGGTGGCAGGGGCACGAGCAGCCCTTCGAGGAGCTTCCACGGCAGGTGCGCAGCGAGGCGCGCGTACTCCCCGCTCGCGACGAAGGCGAGCAGCCCGGCGAGGCGCCCGCTCGCCGCGAGCGCACGGAGATCGCCGGCGCGCGCGGCCGCGCCCGCGACGGCGGCGGCGAGCGCCGCGCCGTCGCAATGCGGCACCGCCGCCGCGCGGCCGATGGTCGCCGCGAGCGCCTCGGCGCAGCGGAACGCCGCCAGCATTCCCATCGTCGGACCCGTCACGCGCACGAGCGTTCCGTACTCCTCGGTCCCGGCCGCGAACGGACGCACCTCCACGCCGATCGCGTGCAGATGCTCGAGGAAGTCGGCGGCGTCGGCACGGCCGCCCGCGCGCGCGTCGGCAGCGTGTGTCGCCGTCAGGAGGACGACATGCCGCCATGCCGCGGGGTCGGCGAGCGCGAGGCGCGCGTTCGGCGTGAGCCCTTGCGACACCACGACGAGGAGGTCGTCGCACGCGCCGGGCGGCGGCGGCTCGACGAACGCCCCGATCGGCCGGAAGCGCGCGTCGCACCCGAGGTGCTCGGCGAGGAGATGCGCCAGGAGCCGGGCGTGCGCGGCCGAGCCGCCGACGCCCGTCGCGACGACGCGACGGATCTCGCCGAGCCCGATCCGCGGCGGATCGAGCGGCAGCGTCGAGGCCGCGCGCAGCAGCGCCGGCAACGCCCGCGCCCGCGCCTCCAGCGCGCGCCGCGCCTCGCGCCAGGGCATCAGGCGGCCGCGAGCGCGCGCGGAGGCTCGAGCGCGACGCCGGCCGCGGCGAGCGCGGCGGGCCAGGCAGCCGCTCCCTGCTCGGCAGCGGCGACGAGCGGGACCGCGGCGCGCCCCCCGAGGTGGCGGCGCGCGAGCGTGGCGTTGGCGGCCGCGTCCTCCGAGCGCGACGCGATCGGAAAGAGGCTGTCGCCGTGCTCGTCCGTCTCCATGATCGCGACCCCGGCGCCGTGCGCCGCGAAGGCGCGCAACGTCGCGAGCCAGCGCGACTGCTCGAGGCCGGGCGCCGGGCCGCGCACGCGCTCGAGCAGGGATTCACGCTGCACGCGCAACAGGACGGGCGTCGTTCCCGTGTCGCCCAAGGTCAGCACGACGCGCTCGCGCCCGCGCACGGCGTCGACGTACGCGTGCAGCCGGAACCACGCGGGCGTCGCGTCCGGATCGGCCCACCGTCGCACCGGGAGCCAGTACGAGCCGAGGCCGATCAGCGTCGGCGCCTCGGGGAGCGCGCGCGGCGCGACGACTTCGGGCGGCGCCGGCGGCGTCGCTTCGTCGTCCGCGCCCGCCACCGACAGCCCATGACCCGCCGCGGTCTTGGCGGCGAGATAGTGGCGATTGAACGGCGACGGCGGCAGCGCGAGCGGCACCGCGCCGGCGAGCGGTACGCCGAGGCCCGCGAGCATCGCGAGCTTCTCGGGGTTGTTCGTGAGGAGGCGGAGCGGCGCCGCGACGCCGAGGGCGCGGCACGCGGCGGCGACCGCGTCGTAGGCGCGGAGATCGCTCGGCAGGCCCATACGCGCGTAGGCATCGAACGTGCCGAGGCGCCCGCCGCTCGCCTGCACCAGCATGCGGTCGCGGACCTTGGCACTGAATCCGGCGCCCCGCCCTTCCTGATCGAGGTAGAAGACGACGCCGCGCCCCGCCGCGGCGATCGCCGCGAGCGCGGCGTCGAGCTGCTCCGAGCAATCACAGTCGCAGCCCCCGAAGGTCTCGCTCGTGACGCACGACGAATGCACGCGGGCGAGGAGCGGCTCCCGCGCGGAGAGCGCGCCGCGCGCCAATACCAGGAGATAGGTGCGCCGCATGAGGTCGCGGCAGACGTGCACCGTGAAGTCGCCGTGGCGGGTCGCGAGCGATCGGACGTCGACGCGCAGCACGGCGCCCGCGAGCGCCGTCATCGCGCCTCCGCGCGCGCGGCCGCCCGCGGATCGTGCTTGCGATCGCGCATCGCGCCGAAGTAGGCCACGAGATCGTCGAGCTCGGCGTCCGAGAGGTGCTCGTGCGAGGGCATGCTGGTGTAGCGGAACGACTGCGGCGCCCGGATGAATGCCTTCAATTGATCGACGGGCCGGTACTCGACGATGCTCCGCGGCACGTTCAGCTCGGGGCCGATCGTGCCGCCCTCGCCGTTCATTGCATGGCAGGCGATACATTCGCGCCGGAAGATCGTGAAACCGGTCCAGGCGGGCCCGCCGGCGGCGGCCCCGGTCGGCGCGATGTGCGGCCAGCGCTTCGCGAACGATCCGAGCTCGATCGCCACCAACTGGTACGGCCACGGGTAGCGATGGGGATCGTGCGCCGCGGGATTCTCCCAGACGACGTAGTACGGCCCCGGGTCGGTCTGGCGGCGGTCGATCGGCTCCCAGCCGGGGTCGTCGCCGCGCATGCGGTCGGCGTCCGCGAAGGCGAGCCAGCCGCCGGGCTCGCGCACGCGGGCGACGCTCGCCGGCTTCACGTAGCCGTCGCGGGCGCGGAAGAACACCTCCACGCCGTCGCGCGCCGCGGCGTCGAGGTCGCCGAACCCGAGGCGCAGCACGGTCGCGAGCGGACAAGCGCGAAAGCGCTTGGGGCGGCCGTAGTACGGATCGGCGAGCGCGACGGTCTTCGGCTCACACGCGCGCTCGAGCGCCGGCCGGTCGAGCGTCTTCACGACGACGCCGTCCCGCTCGAACGAGAGCGTGGCGGCGCCCGGGGCCGCGGCCGCGCCGGCGACGGGCGGGGCCAGCGCGAGCAGCACCGCGACGGCGACGGCGAACGAACGCATGCACCGTCCATTCACCTCGCCCGTCCGCCGTGGTCAAGCCGGAGCATCGCCGCGGCGCCAGTGCCATCCTTCGAGCACGCCCCCCACGAGGCCCGGCGCGAGGATCGTCGTCGCGAAGACGAGGATCGAGAGCGCGAGCGCGTCGGCGGCCGGCACGCCGTACGCCGCCAGCGTCAAGACCAGCACGCCCTCGCGGACGCCGAGGCCGCCGATCGAGATCGGCAGCACCGTGAACAGGACGACGACGCTCCGCACCCATGCCATCGCCGCGAACGTGACGTCGATCCCGAGGCCGCGGCCGAGCGCGACGTACCCAAAGACGCCTGGAATCTGCGCGACGATCGCCAGCCCGAGGATGCGCGCGAGCGTTCCCGACGACAATCGGGCGACCGAGCCGAGCGAGCGGCGCAGGCGGGCGAGCGCCGCCGACCACCACGTCCCGCCGCCCCCGGCCTGCAGCTCGCGCAAGAACGCGCGCCACGCCGTCGGCACGGCGCGCGGCGCGGCCAGAACGCCGATCGCGCTCGTCCCGGCGAGCAACACGAGCAACCCGCCCGGCGGCTTCGGCTGCGGATCGGCGACCCACCCGGCGAGCCCGATGACCCCGAGGCCCGCGAGGGCGGCGAGACGGTCGCACACCATCGCGGTGAGCGCCGCGGTGAAGCCGCCGCGCGTGCGCGCCGAGAGGCGTTGCAGCCGGAGCGCGGCGACGCCGACGCCGCCGGCCGGCAGGAAGAGATTGTAGAAGAACGCCGCGAGGTTGATGGCGAGCATCTGCGATGCCCGCCCGGCCACCCCCTGTCCTCCGAGCAGCACCCGCAGGCGAAAGGCGACGACGACGTTACCGACGAACGACGCGACGGTCGCGAGGAGCACGGCCCTCCGCGACGTGGCGGCGAGCGCATGCCCGACCGTGGGGAGGTCGATGCTCGTCGCGAGCCAGACGAGGGCGAGCGCGGCGACGGCGAGGCGGGGGACGACGCGGATCATGGGAGCGGCGCGTCGCGCCGAACCCCGGAGCGGCGCCGAGGCGACATGCCGCTGGCTACCGGCGCGCGGCGGCGGCGCCCATCACCCGATCGCGCACGAGCCGCGGCAGTGCCGCGCCGAGCCGCGCCGCGGTCACGAGCTGCCAGGGGAAGTCGATCGCCGCGGGAAACGCCGGCAGCTCGTCGACGATGCGCTCGGCGGCCGCCGGCGGATCGACCACGAAGGGGAGCGACGTGCTCTTGGCGGTCATGGCCGTGCGCACGAAGCCCGGGTGTACGGCGGTCGCGTGGACGCCGGTGCCGGCGAGCTCGAGCCGCAGACATTCGAGCAGCATCGAGAGGCCGGCCTTCGGCGCGCAGTAGCCGCCGCGTCCGGGGATCGGCGCGAAGCTCGCGATCGAGCTGATGCCGACCACGTGGCCGCGGCCGCGCTCGACCATCTGCGGCAAGACCGCGGTGAGGGTCGCCGCCGCGCCGCAGAAGTTCACGTGGCACGCCTCCGCCATCGCCTCCCACGCGTAGCTCGGCAGGCCCTTGTGCTTCATGCCGACGCCGGCGTTCGCGATCACGAGGTCGAAGCCGCCGAGCTCCGCGTCGAGCGCCCGGATGCGCGCGACCGCGGCCGTGGTGTCGGTGACGTCCATCGGCTCGACGCGGGCCCGGCCGCCGGCGGCCTCGATGCCTTCGGCGACGGCGTGCAACCGCTCGGCGCGGCGGGCCGCGAGCACGACGAGGGCGCCGTCGGCGGCCAGACGCTCGGCGAGCGCCTGCCCGATGCCGCTCGACGCGCCCGTCACGAGCGCCGTCCGGTACGCGCCCTTGGCGGTGCTCATCACGCCCTCAGGCGCGCGCCGGCGCCATCTGCCGGAGGAAGCCCTCGGTGAGCTCGGGCGGTACGTTGGTCGGCAGGTTGAGAAGCGCCGAGTCGACGCCGAAGCTCCGCCACTCGGCGAGCTTCTCGCGGCAGTGCTCGGCCGGTCCGCAGATGGCGATCGCGTCGATCAACGCGTCGCTCACCGCCGCCGACGCCTCCTTGCGCTGGCCGGCGTTGTAGAGCTCGCGCACGCGGTCGGCGTTCTCCTGAAAGCCGTAGCGGCAGAAGAGCGCGTGGTAATAGACGCCCATGCCGCCGATGTAGAACGCGACGAGCGGCTTGATGAGGCTCCGCGCCATGTCGAGGTCGTCGAACGGGATGACCGCCATGAAGGGCGCGACGTTCACGCGCACGTCGCCGCGGCCCGCCGCGCGCGCGCCGTCTTCGAGCCAGGCAATGCCGTCCTCGAAGTGCTCGTAGGGCCAGAAGGTGGGGATCCAGCCGTCGGCGACCCGGCCGACGTCCTTCACCGCCTTCTCCTGAAGCGACGCGATGTAGACCGGGATGTCCGGGCGGAACGGCGTCATCTCGAGCTTGAAGTGGCGGGCATCGAAGAGCGTGCTCAGGCTCGGATCGAGCCGCTCGCCGCGCCAGAGCGCGCGCAGGATGCCGACCGTCTCGCGCAGGCGCGTGAGCGGCTTCTCGTACTTCACGCCGTGGAAGTTCTCGACGACGACCTTGCCGCTCGTCCCGAGGCCGAGGATCACGCGGCCCTCGGAGATCTCGTCGAGCGTCGCCGCGCTCATCGCGAGCACGCCGGCCGAACGGCTGAAGACGTTGGCGATGCCGGTCGCAACCTTGATACGCTTGGTCTGGAGCGCGATCTCGGCGAGCAGCTGGAACTGCTCGTAGGCCCACGCCTCGGGCACCCAGATCGAGTCGTAGCCGAGGTCCTCGGCGAGCTTGGCGAAGCGGATGACCGTCTTGCGGTCGTAGTTCTTCCAGAATGGCACGATGCCGGTCTGCGGCGCGGGTCGCATGGAAACCTCCGTCGATGGTGAGCGGCGCACCATAGCAGCCGTGTCCCGTCAGGCGAACCGCCCGGTCTCATCCCGAGATCGAGTCCACCGCCGTAGCCGAGGCGCTCACCGCGTGACGCATGCCGTCAGGCTGGAGCCCCGCAGCCGGAGGGCCGTCGATCGCCCTTCGGGTCGCGGGCCGCACACCATACGGGGTACCTTGAAAATCAGAATCTCCCCCTCTGATTTTCACGTCCATGGCACTGCATCGTCGCATCGCCGAACGGCGTCTGCGGCAGCTCGTGCGGACGTTTCCGGCGGCGGCGTCGCGGTCGATTGCCTCCTCCGGCTTCGCGGGCGGCTCGTCCCGATCGAGATCGAGCGCGGGATCGTGGCAACCGATCTGCGCGGCCTACTCGACACCTTGAAGCTCGCGCCCTGAAGCCACGCGCGCCGCCGGCCGAAACGGAACCGGGCTCGCCCGCGCCTTCAATGCCCGCCGTCGCCCGGCGGATCGTAGATGTCGGGCCGGTTCGGCCCCGTCACCACCAGGTGCCCGACGCCGCCCTTGCCGGTGCGGTAGATCGCGTGGTCGACCAGCACGTAGGTGCCCGGTACTTCGACGTCGAACTCGACCATCGCGGCGCCGCCGGCCGGCACCAGCGTGGTCTGGATGCTGCGGCCGGGGCGGCTCAGCAGGTCGCCCTCGCGATAGACCTTGTCGAAGACCTCCCCGATCACGTGGAACGACGAGATCAGGTTCGGCCCGGCGTTCCCGAAATAGATCCGCACGCGCTCGCCGGTGGCGGCCGTGAGCGCGCCGGCCCCGGTGAGCGACCCGACCGCACCGTTGAAGACGACGTAGCGCGGATGCTCGGCGGCGCCGTCCGTCGGCGAGTACACGGCCACGCCGCCGGAGGGCGGGTCGGTGTAGAACTCGCTCTGCATCACGTAGAACTCGCGGTCCACCCGCCGCAGCCCGCCCCTCGGCTCGACCAGGATGAGGCCGTACATGCCGTTGGCGATGTGGGTGGGCACCGGCGGCGTCGCGCAGTGGTAGACGAAGAGTCCCGCGTGCATCAGCCGGAAGGTCGCGACCTTCTCCTCGCCCTGCATCGCCAACGTCACCGCCGCGCCGCCACCCGGCCCCGTGACCGCGTGCAGGTCGATGTTGTGCATCATGCCGGACGCGTCGTTGTTGGTGAGGTGCATCTCCAGCGTGTCGCCGACGCGCGCGCGAATGAACGGGCCCGGCACGCCGTCGCCGAAGGTCCACGCCTCGTAACTGACGCCGGGCGCGAGCGTGATCGTGGTCATCTTCGTCTCGATGTTGACCACCAAGGTCTGCGGAGCGCCGCCCTTGAGCGGCGGCGGGACGTTCGGCGCGTAGGCGACGGGTGCCGGCACCCCGGCGGCCTCGGCATGGAAGGCCGCCGTCGCGGCGAAGAATACGAGCTGAGCGAGCAGCGCAGGAAGGGTGGAGCGGTTCGGGATCATCGAGGGATTCTCCGCAGGTGGTGTCGCCAGTCGGCAGGCAGGGCGCCCATGACTTCTGGCACGCTGCGCAAGCCCCCGCAAGGTGAAACCCGCGCGGTGCCGGCCCGGCGCGCCCGCCGGCGCGCTCTATGACCAAAGTCATACAGCGCGTTCCCAGAAACCGCGCCCCGCCTCCACGCCTGCGCGGCCGTCGTGCGACGCGAACGAAGATCAGCTCGCTACGAGCACCTGCAGGACGAGCCCGCGCTTGCGTGGCCCGTCGAGCTCGGCCATCAGCACGCGCTGCCACTGCCCCATCGTCAGCGCCCCCTCGGCCACCTGCAGCGTCACGCTGCTGCCGAGCATGATCGCGCGGAGATGCGCGTCGGCGTTCTGGCGATCGCAGTCCGAGTAGCGCGGGTCGTTGTGCTTCCACTCCTCGGCGCGCGGCACGAGGCGTTCGAGCATGTGCTGGATGTCGTCCAGCAACGCGGTCTGCGGCTCGTTCACGAAGACGGCCGTCGTCGTGTGCATCGTGCTCACCGTCACGAGCCCGGCGGTGATGCCGGTCGCGCGCACCATCTCCCGGACGGTCTCGGTGAGGTCGTGGATCTCCATGCGCTTGCTGGTTTGGACCTCGAGCCGGCGCACGTGCACGCCCCCGAGACCCGCGGAGTCGCTGCCTTTGTCTTCCCACCGCACTGCGGATTGTCCTGCCGGTGTCGTCATTCGTCCTTCCCCCCTTGTCGATGCCACTGAAACCCCGACTCAGCTGGCCGCGCGCGCTTCCCTCCCCGGGGTCCCGAGCGCGGTGAGGCGCGCGGTCACGACGTCGGCGGCGCGATGGCCGCTCATGACCGCGCTTTCGATCGTCGCCGGGAGACCGGTGTCGGTCCAGTCCCCGGCGAGCACGAAGTTGTCGAATGGCGTGACGGCCGCGGGCCGCATGCGCGCCGACGCGACCGTGGGCGACATCGTCGCGAACTTCTCCTTCACGACCTGCGTATGACGCACGGTCGCGGCCGCGGCCGCGGGAACGAGCCGGCGCAGATCCGCCAGCGTGCGCGCGACGATGGCGTCGTTGTCGTCGTCGACGATGGCGCGCGCGCCCGAGATCACGAAGCTCAGATACCCGCCGGCGCGATCACGCCGGCCGGCGATGACGTCGCGATTGAACGCCCAGTGCGTGCCCGTGCCGACGAAGCCGACGAACGGCCGCTCCGCGAGGATCGGCCGGTCGAACCAGACGTGCACCGACACGATCGGCGAGCTCGTGAGGCCCTCGATGCCGCCGAGCCCCGGCACGGCGCGCCGGACCGCGATCGGCAGGAGCGGGAAGAGTCCCTGCGGCGGCACCGCGCTCACGTAGGCCGACGCGGTCAGGCGGCGGCCGTCGCGCAGCTCGAAGTGGCTCACCTCGCCGCCCCGGAGGCCGACGCCGACCACGTGGGCCCTGGTCTCGATGCGGCCGCCACGCGCCTCGATGAAACGTCGCGCGTCGTGCGTGTAGAGATCCGAGAGCCCGACCTTGGAGAGCACGAAGCGCGCCGCGTTCTTCCCGGCGAAGAACGCCCGCACCATGACCTCGGCGAGGAGATCGGCGGAGGCGATCGCCGGATCGTCGTTCAGCGTCGCGATCGCGACGGGATGCCAGAACGCGCGGCGCGCGGCCGCGCTCTGTCCGAGGAGGTCGAGCACGCCGTCGACGGTGAGCTCCGCGAGGCGCTGGTCGCCGAAGCGCTTCATCATCAGCAGACGGAGGCCGCCCGCGAGCACGCGCGCGCGATCGACGACCGAGAGCAGGCGGTATCCGAGCACGCCGGCCCCCATGTGGAGCGGATTCGGCAGCGGCGGGCAGCTGATGACGCCCGCCCCGCGCTCGGGATCGAGCATGTCGACCCGCAGCCCCGGCTGGATCGCGAGCTTGTCGGCCGCCCCGATGCGCTCGAGGAACCGGAACATCTCGCCGTAGCACCCCATCATGGCGTGCTGGCCGTTGTCGATGACGTCGCCGGTGGTCTGGTCGGTGTACGAATAGGCGCGGCCGCCGAGCACGGGGCGCTTCTCGAGCAGCGTCACACGCCGGCCGGCGGCGGCGAGCTGGGTCGCGGCGGCGAGGCCGGCGAACCCCCCGCCCATGATGAGGACGTCGTTCACGCTGGGCTCTCCTGATGGGCCGCGCGCAGGGACGCGCCGCGCGGCAAGCGCGTTCGGAGCCACGCGAACCCGGCGAGCGCGACCTTCTGCCAGCGCGGCAGCCGCACCTGGGGGCCGAAGACGATCTCGGGGTGCGCGGCGATCCTGGCGAGCACGCGGCGATAGACGAGCCGCATGCCCTCCGCAGGGGCGAGCGCCCGCTGGTCGACGGCGGTGAGCGCGCGCCGCGCCGCGGCGTAGAACTCGCCGGCGCGCGCGCACTCGAACGCGACGAGCCCGTGAAACGCGTCGTTCCGGACGTGGGTCGCGAGGTCGCGCGCCGTGTACCCGAAACGCGCGAGGTCCTCGTGCGGCAGGTAGACGCGGCCGCGCTCGACGTCCTCGGCGAGGTCGCGCAGGATGTTGGTCAACTGGAGCGCGACCCCGAGCGACTCGGCGTAGTCGCGGCTTCGCGGATCGCGACAGCCGAAGATCGGGATCGTGGCGAGGCCGACAGCGGCCGCGACGAGGTAGCAGTAGCGCCGCAGATCCGCGAACGTCGCGAACCGCTGCGGCGCGAGGTCCATCGCCACACCGTCGAGGATCTCGACGAGGTGCTGCGCCGGAATCGCGAACCGCGCCATCGAGTCGGTGAGCGCGACGCCGACCGGATGCGTCGGCGTTCCCGCGAGGACACGCGCGAGCTCCTCGCGCCAGAACGCCACCGCCGCGCGGGCGTCGCCGCCGTCGTCGGCGGCGTCGTCGACCACCCGGCAATACGCGTAGAGCGCCTCGAGGCTGCGGCGGCGCGCGCGCGGCAGCAGGCGGAAGGCCTGATGGAAGCTCGAGCCCGAGGCTCGCACGATGCGCGCGCACTCGGCGTAGGCGGTATCCAGGGTCGGGGTGGTCACACGCCGCCTCCGACGAGCGCCCGCGCGACGAGCCCCATCTTCGCCCAGCCCGAGAGCGTCGGCCGCGCGTTGAACGCGTCGTAGCCGACCGCCTCGAGGCGATCGAGGATCGCGAGCCCCCCGCCCGCGAAGAGCCGGATCTCGCGGCCGCCGCCCCGATCGAGCATGGGCACGAGCGCGAGACCGCGGTCGAAGAGCGCGCGCGTCCGGGCGCACTGGAAGGTCATGAGCTCGCGGAACGCGGGCGTCACCGCGTGACGGGCGAGATCGTCGGACCCGTAGCCGAAGCGCGCCATGTCCTCGCGCGGCAGGTAGACGCGGCCCTTGCGCAGATCGACCGCCAGGTCCTGCCAGAAGTTCGTGAGCTGGAGCGCCGTGCAGATGTCGTCGGAGCGCGCCTGCCGCTCGGCGTCGCCGTGGCCGAACAGGTACAGGACGAGGTGGCCGACCGGATTCGCCGAATGGGCGCAGTAGTGCAGGAGGTCGTCGAAGGTGTCGAAGCCCGCGAAACGCGCGTCCATGCGAAAGGCGGCGAGCAGGCGGCGGAACGGCTCGATCGGGACCGCGAACGCGCGCACCGTGTCGGCGAGCGCGACGAAGATCGGGTGACAGGGCGCGCCGGCGTAGCAGGCTTCCAGCTCCCGCTCCCAGGCGTCGAGCCCGGTGAGCGCGCGCTCCGGATTCGATTCTTCGTCGGCGAGATCGTCGGCCGTCCGCGCGAAGGCGTAGATCGCCGCGATGTGGCGTCGCAGGTGACGCGGCAGGAAGCGCGAGCCGAGCGTGAAGTTCTCGTAGTGCGCGCGCGCGATGCGCTCGCACTCGGCGAACGCGGCCGCGGTCGCCGCCGGATCCGCCGCCGGCATGGGAGCAGGAGCCGTCATCGACGTGCGATCAGCGCGCGGCCGCCCTCGTCGCGCGCCCGGAGCCGCTGCGAGCGGCCGCGCGCGCCCACGCGTCGGCGGCGAGCAGAACGTCGAGGTCGGACGCGGGCGCGGGCGCGTGCGCGTCCATCACGGCGGCGACGAGCGCCGGAATGTCGCGGTACGCGAGGTCCTCGGCGAGGAAGCGCTCGACGGCGATCTCGTTCGCGGCGTTCAGCACGGCCGGCATGGTGCCGCCGGCGCGGAGCGCACGGTACGCGAGGTCGAGACAGGGAAAGCGTTGGCGATCGGGGGCGACGAACGTGAGGGTGCCGGCGGCGGGGAGATCGAGGGGGCGGAGGTAGTCGAGCGGCAAGCGGGACGGGTACGCGAGGGCGTAGCCGATCGGGATCGTCATGTCGGGTACGGCCATCTGCGCGAGCACGGAGCCGTCGACGTACTCGACCATCGAGTGCACGATGCTCTGCGGATGGATCACGACGTCGATGCGGTCGGCGTCCACGCCGAAGAGCCAGCGCGCCTCGATCACCTCGAGGCCCTTGTTCATGAGGGTCGCCGAGTCGATCGTGATCTTCGGCCCCATCTTCCACGTCGGGTGGTTCAAGGCTTCGGCGACGGTGACGGTCGCGAGCTCGGCGGTGGAACGCGCGAGAAACGGCCCGCCCGACGCGGTCAGGACGATGCGCTTCACCTCGTCCCGCGCCTGGCCGCGGAGCGCCTGGAAGATCGCGTTGTGCTCGCTGTCGACCGGCAGCAGGTCCACGCCGCGCTCGCGGGCGGCGCGCGTCACGAGCTCGCCGGCGACGACCAGCACCTCCTTGTTGGCGAGGGCGACGTGTTTCCCGGCGCGCACCGCCGCGAGCGTCGGCACGAGGCCGAGCGCGCCCACCAGCGCCGAGAGCACGAGGTCCGCCTCGGCGTGGGTCGCGACCGCGAGCGACCCTTCGCTCCCGACGAGGACGCGGCCCGTGAACCCGGGGACGCGAGCGCGCAGATCGCGCGCGCTCGCCTCGTCGGCGACCGAGACCAGATCCGGCGCGTGACGGCGGATCTGCTCGGCGAGCACCGCCGTGTTCCGCCCCGCCGCCAACGCGACGGCACGGAAGCGCTCCGGGAACCGCTCGACCAGCGCCAGGGTCGACACCCCGACGGATCCCGTGGACCCGAGGAGTGCGAAGGAGCGGCGCGGTGGAGCTTCACTCATGCAGTCGCGTGACCATTGCCGTCGACGGGACCGCCCGTGGCCCCATGGCCATTCGCCGCGTTCGCGACCGGACGCGCCAGGTGCGCCTCGGCACGCGTCCGGAAGATTCCGAGCGCCATCAACGGGAAATAGTTCCGGTACATGTAGTAGCGCAGATAGAAATGGCGCGGAAACCCGGTCCCGGTGAAGTGCAGCTCGTCCCAGGTGCCGTCGTCCCGCTGGCTGCGCGCGAGATGGTCGATGCCGCGCACGAGCTCGGGGCCGAGCTCGTCCTCGCCGGCGAGCAGCGCGAGCAGCGCCCACGCGGTCTGCGACGGCGTGCTCGGGCCCGTGCCGGCGAGCGACGGGTCGCCGTAGGAATCACAGGTCTCGCCCCAGCCGCCGTCGTCGTTTTGCCGGGACTTCACCCAGGCGACCGCCTGGCGGACGTACGGCTGGCGCAAGTCCTCACCGATGGCCCGCAGCCCCGACAGCACCGACCAGGTGCCGTAGATGTAGTTCACGCCCCAGCGCCCCCACCACGAGCCGTTCGGCTCCTGGATCTGCTTCAGGAAGCCGAGGCCGCGCGCGGCCCGCCGCATCCCAAGGTCGTAGCCGAAGTCGCCCATGAGCTCGAGGTGGCGCCCGGTGAGATCGGCCGTCGGCTGGTCGAGCATCGCTTCCATGTCGGCGAACGGGATCTTGTTGAAGAGCTCCTGGAGGTTGTCGGTGTCGAAGGCGCCCCAGCCGCCGTTGCGGCTCTGCATGCCGAGCGTCCAGTTGAGGCCGCGCGTGATCGCGCGCCGCTTCGCCTTCTCGTCGGCGGTGCGGATGCGGTTCAGCACCATCAGGATCACGGCCGTGTCGTCCGTGTCGGGATACCAGGCGTTGGCGAACTCGAAGGCCCAGCCGCCGGGCTCGAGCTCGGGGTTCTTGATCGACCAATCACCGGGCACGAGGATCTGGTTCGCGATCAGCCAGTCGGCGGCCTTCTGGAGCATCGGCGCGTCGGGCGCCAGGCCCGAATCGAGCAGCGCCTTGGCCGCGAGCGCGGTGTCCCAGGTCGGCGAGACGCAGGGCTGGAAGAAGAGCGCTTCGCCGTCCTCGATCACGAAATCCTCGATCGCCTGGATGCCCTTGGCGACCGCCGGGTGGTCGTCCGCGAACCCGAGGACGCGCAACGCCATCACCGAGTTCACCATCGCGGGTTGGATACCGCCCCAGCCGCCATTGACGTCCTGGTGCGAGAGGATCCAGTCGCCGCACTTGCGGAGCGCGCGCTCGCGGAGCGGTTTCACCGGCGACTTGCCGAGGAGCTTCAGCACGCGATCGAGGCCGAGGAAGAAGTTCCGCCAGCAGAACGGGCGCGCCGCATCCGGCGGGAACGCATAGTCTTCCGGCGCGGGCGGCCGCACCCACAGCTCCGCGACGCCGCGGCCGGCCGGGATCGGCACGTAGGGCCGCTTTGCCATCAGCACGACGAGCGGCACGACGGTCCCCCGCGCCCAGCTCGACATCTCGTAGATGTTGATCGGGAACCAGCTCGGCAGGAGCACGAGCTCGGCCGGCATCGCCGGAACCCCGTCCCACGGATACTGGCCGAAGTAGGCGAGGAAGCAGCGGGTGAAGACCTGCGCCTTCGCGAGCCCACCGTTCTTCATGATGAACGCGCGGGCGCGGGCGAGGGCGGGATCGTCGGCCGGAAGACCCGCCATCTTCATCGCGGCATAGGCTTCGATCGTGTTGGACAGGTGGCCGGGAGCCCCGGGGTAGAGCGCCCAGCTGCCGTCGGGAAGCTGGGTCGCGAGGAGATGGGCGATGATCCGATCCTGGCGCTCGCGGTTCACCCGCCCCATGAAGTGCATGAAGAAGACGTACTGCGCGTCCATCGTGGCGTTGGCTTCGAGCGGACGGTGCCAGTAGCCTTCGGGGTGCTGCTCGCGCTCGAAGTACTGCCGCGAGCGGTCGATCGTGTGCGTCACCTTGGCGAGGAACTCGTCGCCGCGCGCCGGAGCCGTGGGACGCGGCGGCAGGGGGACGGCGGAGCTGCGGCGGGCTTCCTCGGCGACCTGCGTCATGCTGTGCTCCCCTCCACACGCCGACCGTCACTAACCACGCGGTCAGCGATCGCTCCAAAAAAGCGGTGCGCGAATCCTTCGACGCACCGCCTCGACCCTGCGGTCAGTCAACCCCGACAAAAAAGCCCGAGCCGCCGCTAAGTCCTCACGGCGTCCGAGCTTTCGAGACAGCGCGCGTCATAGGCGGTCGATCCGGCGCTGTCAACACGAGCGGAGATGGGCCGGCCGAGCCGTCGGCCCGGCCGTCTGCCGTCAGGGAATCTTGGCGGCCAGCAACGGCTCCTCCCGGGCGAGCGCCCGGGCGAGGTTCTGCCGGGCCAGCTGGGAATCCGGCACGAGCCGGAGGGCGTGCTCGAAGGAGGCGACCGCCCGGGCCCAGTCGCCGAGTCGGGCCGAGGCGACTCCCATCATGTTCACGACCCACGGATTGTCCGGCTGGAGGGCGAGGGCCATCTCGAGGGCGTGGGCGGCGCCCGTCGCGTCGCCCGAACGCAAACGCACCCAGCCGAGATTGCCGTGCGCCGACGGCTCGCCGGGCTGCTGGAGAATGGCGCGCTCGAGGAGCGCCGCGGCCTCGTCGAGCCGCCCGAGATTCGCGTAGACCCAGCCGAGATTGCTCTGGACGTTCGGATCGTCGGGATCGCGGCGCCGCGCCCGCTCGAGCACCCGCTCGGCCTCCTCCCACTCGCCGACCCGTCCGAGCACCGACCCGAGGTTGTTCATCGCCGAGACGTCGTCCTCGGCCGCCGCCTCGCGCAGCACGCGCAGCGCGGCGTCGGTGCGGCCGATCGCGGCGTACGCCCACCCGAGATTCACCTGCACGACGCGCTTCGTGTCGCGCTCGATCCAGCCGACGTGGCCTTCGATCATCGCCACCGCCATCTCGAGCGGCGGAACCGCCTCCTCGGGACGGGCGAGCTGCATGAGGAGCGCGCCGTGCGCCGCCCGGGCCACCGGGTCGCGCGGATCGAGGCGGATCGCCTCGAGGACGGCGGCGAGCGCCTCCTCGGCGCGGCCGACGCGCGCCAGTCCGTTCGCGAGGCCGGTGAGCACCCGGGCGTCGCGCGGGTTGGCGCGGTGGAGGCGTTCCAGCGTCTCGATCTCCGCGAGCACCACGCGTCGCATGCCCCCTTGATCGCCGCGCCGCTGGTACGCCTCCTCGAGATTCCGATACACGCGCTGCTTGGTCGGCGCCTTCACGAGGTTGTCGCTCCACAACGTCACCGGGTCGCGCCACACCTCGTTGCGCGCGATCGCGAGCGCCCCGAGGACCGCGACGAGCGCCAGCGCGAGCGCCGGGACGACCTTCGGCGCGCGCGCGGCGGCGCCGCCCGCCGCGAGCGCCACCAGCGCCGCGAAGCCGCCGACGCCGAGATACATGCGGTGTTCGAACACCAGATCGGCGAGCGGGATCGCGCTCGAGCTCGGCAGGAGCACGAGCAGCGCGAAGCCGAGCCAGAACGTCGCCGCCCGCCGCCCGCTGCGGGCGAGCCAGACGAGGGCGAGGACGAGGAGCGCCCACCCGAAGGCCGGCACGAGCACCGCCGGCTCCAGCCAACGCGCGGCGAGCGGCCAGTCGTAGTCGAGCATCTGGTCGACCGGCCACACGAGCAGCCGGAAGTAGTGCCAGGTGACCCCGAGCTGCGTGCGGAGATACTCGAGCGGATCGATCCCGATGTCGAAGCCGGCACCCGGATGCGCGCGATCGGCGAGCAGCACGGCGAGCACGAGCCACGTCGCGCAGAGCCCGAGGTGCAGGGGCCAGCGCCGCGGCACCTCGGCGACCGGCGGCGTCGACGCGAAGGTCAGGCGGGGGCGCGTCGGCGGCACCAGCACCCACCACGAGAGCCACCACACCGCGAGCGGCGCGGTCACCATGATCGGCTTCGCCAGCATGCCGAACGCGCATGCGGCGATCGCGAGCATCCAGAGCACCGAGCGCCGCGCGGGACGCGCCTCGGCGAGCAATACGAGGTCGAGCGTCGCGAGGTAGCAGAGCGCCATCAGGAGCTCGCTGCGCGAGATCACGTAGGTGACGGCCTCGGTCTGCAACGGGTGCGCCACGAAGAGGAGCGCGGCGAGGCAGCCGGCGTCGTCCTCACGGCCCGCGAGCGTCTCCGTCATGCGCAGCGTCCGGCGCACCACGTCGAAGAGGAGCCAGCCGCACGCGACGTGCAGCGCCAGGTTGAAGGCGTGGTATCCCGCGACGTGCAGGCCGCCGAGCGCATAGTTCAGCGCGAGCGTGATCTCGACCAGCGGCCGGTCGCTCGCGAAGAGCTCGCTCGACCACTCGCGGATCCGCAGGTTCTGGACGATCGCGTGGCCGTCGTCGAACACGAACGGCACGCCGAACGTGCGGGCGTAGACGACGACGCCCGCGAGCGCGATCAGCAGCGCCCGGACCGCGTTCACGGCGATGCGCCCCTCGCCGCCTCGCGCTGCACGAAGTCGGCGTATTGCCGCACGGACGGGTCGCGCGGGTACAGGCGCTCGGCGCTCGCCTGCGCCGCGCGCGACTCCGCGGCGCGCCCGAGCAGCCGATAGCTTCCGGCGAGCGCGACGAGCGCGCGCGGCGGCGCCGGCGGCGCGATGCGCTCGAAGGCGCGCGCCGCGCCGGCATAGTCACCCTGCGCGTAGAGGAACGTGCCGTAGTTGGTGAGGATCTCGGTCGACGCCGGCGCGAGGGCGAGCGCGCGCTCGTACGCGGTCCGCGCCTCGGCCGGCGCGCCGGCGCGAAAGTGCGTGTTGGCGAGGTTCATGAGCGTGAGCGACGAGTCCGGCGCGAGCTCGAGCGCGCGGCTCAGGGCCGCGATCGCCGCCGCCTGGTCGCCGCGCATGCTCTCGGCGTTGCCGAGGTTCTCGTAGGCGCGGATGAAGCTCGGGTTCTGCGCGATCGCCCGCCGGTACGCGTCGGCGGCGTCGTCGAACCGGCCCTCGGCGCCGAGCGCGTTCCCGAGGTTGTAGAGCGTGGTCGCGTCGTCGGGCTTGATCGCGAGCGAGCGGTCGAAGGCCGCGCCCGCCTCCGCGAACCGCCCGACCGCGGCGAGCGCGGTCCCGAGCTCGCGGTGGCTGCGCGCCGATCGCGGCGCGTCGCCGGCCATCGTCGCGTAGAAGCGCACGGGGTCGAGCCAGACGCCGTTCCGCTCGATCGCGCGCGCGGCGTAGAGCGCGACGATCACGCCGAGCGCGCCGACGAAGGCCGGCGACCAGCGCGCCGTGACGCGCTCCGCCCCGTCCGCCTGCCCGCCGAGCCGGACGAGACCGGCGGCGACCGCGAGGCAGAAGCCGGCCGAGGGCAGATAGGCGAGCCGTTCCCCCATGATCGTTCCGATCGTGAAGCAGAGGTTCGAGACGACGACGAACGTCAGGGCGAGGATCCCGAGGCCGAGGGTGACGGCCGGCGCGCGCCGGCGCGCCCACCACGCGAGGGCCGCGGCGCCGCCGAGCACCGCGACCGCCGCGAGGAAGCGCGGGTCGAGCGGTGACGTCACCGTCGCGATCTGGTCGTAGGAGTAGTCGGCGGAGAGCCAGAGCGGGAACACCATACGGAACGCGTAGAGCCCGAGCACGGCGACCGCCGTGAGCAGTCGGGGGACCGTCGTCAGGGCGGAGAGCGGGTTGTCGAGGAGATCGGTCGTCGGGGTCACGCGGCCGATGACGGCGCTCCGGACGACGACGAACGCGGCGGCGATCGCGAGCAGCGCCGTGTAGCGCGGCGCGCGACGGCGGAGCAGTTCTGCCACGCTCTCCGGGCGCACGACTGGCGCGCCGCGCCGGTCGACGAGGTCGGCGAGCAGCAGCACCGCCGGCAGCGCGATCGCGTTTTCCTTCGCGCACATCGCGAGGAAGTAGGCGCCGGCCGTCACGATCAGCCACGGCGCGGCGCGGCCGGCCGCCGCGGCGTCCGCCGCGAGCCAGGCGCGCCAGGCGAGGAAGAACCCCGCGGCCGCGAGCAGCTCGGCGCGGCCGACGACGTTCGCGACCGCCTCGGTGTGGATCGGATGGGCGGCGAAGAGAAGCGCCGCCGCGAACGCGGTTCGCGGCGCCATCGTCACGCGCGCGAACACGACGAGCACGAGGGCGCTTACGAGCGCGTGCGCGACGACGTTCACGACGTGGTAGCCGACCGGGACGAGCCCCCAGAGCCCGTGGTCCGCCGCGAACGTGAGCGTCGTGAGCGGCCGCCAGAGCCCGCCGCGCCCGTCCGCCCACCACGAGGGCCGGGTCAGGATGCCGGCGACGTCGGCGTCGCGCACGAACGCGTTGTCGCGAATGGCGTTGACGTCGTCGTAGAGGAGGATCCCGCCGATGGTGTTCGCGTAGACCCCGAGCGCGACACCGGCGACCGCGGCGATCCACGCCCACGGCACGCGCGGGCCGCGCGCCGCCCGCGTCGCGCCGCGCGGCGGCGCGACGGGCTGCGTCTTCGCGCGCGAGCGAGCTCGGGTCACGGAAGCTCAGCGGGCCGCGGCGCGCTGCTCTTCGAGACGGCGCTGCAGCTCCGCGCGCGGGAACAACGCCGAGCACGACACGCCGGGAACCGCCTCCTGCACGCGCGCCAGACCGCCCTCTTCGCGGTCGACCAGGATCACGACCGCGGTGATCGCGTAGCCGGCCTCTCGACAGCGGTCGATCGCATCGAGGGTCGACGTGCCCGTCGTGACCACGTCGTCGACGATCGCCACCCGGTCGCCGGGACGGATGGCTCCTTCGATCGCGCGGGCCATGCCGTGGGCCTTCGCCTGCTTGCGGACGGTGAAGGCGCGGATCGGCGCGCCGACCGTCTGGCTGTAGTACGCCACCGCGCCGGCGATCGGGTCGGCGCCGAGCGTGAGTCCGCCGACCGCGTCGGCCCGACCCCCGAGGGCATCGAACACGAGCCGCCCGATCAGCGGCTTCGCCTCCGGGTCCCAGGTCACGACGCGGGCGTCGAGATAGTAGTCCGACAGGGCGCCGGACGAGAGCGTAAAGGGCCGTTCGGGACGGTACTGATAGGCGCGCGCGGCGAGCATGTCGAGCAAGCGATCGCGATCGCGCGCCGCCGTTGCGGCGGACGCGGGCATGGCGCCCTCGCTAGCAGATCGGCCGGAAGCTGCGAAGGCCCCTGCGCGCCCGCGCGGCTCATCAACGCGCGAGCCGTCGCAGGAGGACGATCGCCACGAGATACGTCGCGGCGGCGAGGCCGAGTACGATCCGGAATCCGACGGTCATCGCGAGGATCGCCGTCGCGACCGAGCCGATCACCGAGCAGAACCCGTTCGTCGCCCAGGCCCAGGCGACGACGGGCGCGGGATCCGGCACCTTGCGCGTGATGCAGCTCACCCCGAGCGGCAGGAACGTGCCGAGAACGAAGCCGAGAGGCGCCGTCGCCGCGAGTGCGACGACGACGCGGGTCGCGAGGGACGCCGGGACCACGAGCGGGGTGATCGCGTCGAGCCCGAACGCGTACAGCGCGGCGAGCGTGACGACGGCGAGCGCGAGCCGCGGCGCGAGGCGATCGACGGCAGTGCTCCAGCGCTCGCTCGCGAGGCTGCCGAGACCCGCCGCGACCAGCAACGACATGAGCGTCACGCTCAGCGAATAGGTCGGATAGCCGAGCACGAGCGCAAGCTTCTGGATCAGCGCGACCTCGAAGAGCATGAAACCGACCCCGAGGATCGCGAAGTAACCGGTGACGGTCCCGCGGCCGATCGCCGCGACCGGCCACGGCGCCGCGATCGCGATCGGCACGGCAAGCGAGACGGCGGCGAAGAACGTCGCGGCGACGAGCGTCGCCATGAGCACGCGCTCGCCCGCGCCCGACGCTTCCCACATGATCCCCGGTCCCGCGTGCCGACCCAGCCCGAAGAACGAGCCGAAGCGGCCGAAGTGCCAGAAGAAGGGCGCGTCGTCGTGGACCGGGGAGACGTCGAACGCACGGGCGGCGAGCCATGCGTCGAGGGCGGAGTCGGTGAGCGTCAGCACCGCAGCGAGCGGCCCGGACGGCGACGGCTCGCCCGGCAGCCACCGGACCCGGGTGCTCGGCACGTCGGCTGCCGCCGCGGCGAACGCGCGCGCGCGCGCGCCGACGATGGGCGTCGGGGACACGAGGATCGTCGAGACATCGCCGAGGCTCCTGGTCGTCGCGACGGCGACGTGGGCGCCGGGGTCGGCGACGCCGCGCCGTCTGAGCGCCGCCCGCGCGGTCGCCAGATAGCGCAGCGTCCGATTCGGTTGCGCATCGAAGTCGTCTTCGCCGAACTGCATCGCCAGGAAGCCGTCGGGCGCCAGCCGTGCCAGCGTCTCGACGATCATCTCGACCGTGTAGAGGTAGCTTTCCGACAGGACGAAGGCGCCCGACGTCGCCGAGTTCATGGCCGCGTAGCTATCGGGCGCGACGAAGTAGACCACGTCGAACGGCCCCGACTGGCGCGTCAGCCACGAGCGGCCCTCGTCGTTCACGATACGAACCGCCGGGTGCTCGGCAACGTGTCCGACGAAGTCCGCGAAGCGCCGCCGCACGAGATCGACCGTCATCGGGTTCAGCTCGACGCCGTCCACGCGCGCGCTGCCGAAGCGCAAGGCCGCGAGAATCTCGTGCCCGCCGGCGGCGCCGATGACCACGACCTCGCCGGGGGCACGCGCGAGCGCGCGGAAGGGCAGCGCGCGCTCGTCGTGGTCGAAAGGCGCCAGCGACGCGGGCACGCCGTCCCACCGGTGCAGCGTCGAGCCCCAGAGACCGTCGTGATGGATCACCAGGACGTCTGGATCCTCGTCGATGGACGGAGTGACATCGATGCGGAAGACGGGGCTCCAGGCCGAAAAGAGGGGCGGGGCTCCTGCGAGGTGCTTCGGGTGCATCGTCTTCACGGGGTCGGGTACGATCCCCGGCAGGAGCGCGGGCCGCGCCGCCAGCACGAGGAGCGCAGCGGTCGCAACGACCGCCGCCGCGGCGCGGGTCGGCGCGACGTCCGACCACGGACGGATTCCGGCTGCCGCCATCGACGCGGCCCCGACCATGACCGTGGCGGGCGCTCCGAGCAGGCTCACGCACGGCACCGCGGCGGCGCAACCGAGCGCGGCGCCGCCGAGGTCCGCGAGGTAGGCGCGCGGCATGCGCTCCGGCGCAGACGCGAACACGCTCGAGAGGAGGACGCCGATCGCGCCGAAGCCGACGAAGACGAGGGCGCAGACGGCGACGAGCGCGAAGGGGCTCGCCGGGTTCGACGCGAAGTCGAGAACGCTCAGCTCGATGCGGGCAACCAGCATGTAGGCGACGGCGGTGCCGAGAGCGCCGAGCATCGCGACCGGACCCATGACGCGCGCGGGCGCCGCGAGCCGGGGCGCCGCCGCCACGACCGCGCCTCCGAATCCCATGCCGAGCATGGCCAGGCCGATGACCAGGTACGTGTGGTAGTAGAAGAGCTTGAACGAGATGATGCGCGTGTACGCGATCTCGAGGACCAACCCCGCGAAGGCGAGCAGAAAAACCTCGAGGTAGTACGAACGGGGAAGACGGTGGTCGTCGGACATCGCGCGCGATCGTCGACCGAGCCGCGTCGACGGCCGACCAGATCGCACGAGGCCCGCCGCACGGCAACCACTCGGCGACCAGCACACGGCACGGGACGCGCACCGCACGCGCGTTGACGCCCCCCGCGCCGGCACCGTAGTTTCGCCGCGCGTGGCGGGCGCCGACACTTCCGGCTTCCAAGTGGAGCGGATCGATCTCGCGGGGGACCGTTCGGCGCTCCGCTTCGTCGGCGAGCTCCGGTTCCGCGACTGCTACGGCGCCTGGGACCGGGTGCGCGAGCTCCTCGCGCCGATGCCTCCGCATTTCGAGCTCGACGTCTCGGGGCTCGACGGCATGGACGGCGGCGCGACCGCGCTCTTGCTCGAGCTCCGCAGCGAGGCCGCGGCGGCGGGCAGCGACGCCGCGATCGTCGGCGCGACGGGCCGCGTCCAGAGCATGCTCGAGCTCTACGGCGGGCACCCGCGGCGGCCGAGCTTGCTGGCGCCGCCCGCGACGATCGGCATCCTCGAGCAGATCGGGCGGGAGACCCGCAGCCTCCTGAACGAGAGCAACGCGCTCGACTTCGTCGGCGACACGCTGCTCGCCGGAGCGCAGGCGGCGCGGAGCCCCGGCCGCGTCAACTGGCGCGACGTACCGCGCCTGATGGAGCGTGCGGGCGCCGACGGCATCCCCATCGTCTTGATGATCAACTTCCTGGTCGGCCTCGTCACGGGCTTCCAGGCGGCGCTCCAGCTCAAGCAGTTCGGAGCCAACATCTTCGTCGCCGACCTCGTCGGCCTGTCGGTGACCCGCGAGCTCGCGCCGCTCATGACGGCGATCATCATCGCCGGACGCTCGGGCGCGGCGTTCTCCGCCGAGCTCGGCACCATGCGGGTCTCGGAGGAGATCGACGCGCTCCGGACGCTCGGCCTCGACCCGTTCCATTTTCTGGTCTTCCCGCGCGTCCTGGCGCTCACGCTGGTCGCGCCCCTGCTCACCATCCTCGCCGACGTGATCGGCATCGCGGGCGGCCTCCTCGTCGCGATGTTCAGCCTCGACCTCACCTTCCACGCGTATCTCGCCGAGACCGAGAAGGCGCTCGACCTCTTCGACGTCTCCTCCGGGATCCTGAAAAGCGCGGTGTTCGGCCTGAACGTCGCGCTCATCGCCTGCCAGCGCGGTCTCGCGACGCGCGGCGGCGCGGAGGGCGTCGGCCGCTCGACCACGTCGGCGGTCGTGACCAGCCTCTTCGCGATCGTCGTCGTCGACGCGATCTTCACGGTGATCTTCCATGCCTTCGGCCGCTGATACCCGCCCGGCGATGATCGAGGTCGAGCGGTTGACGATCGGGTACGGCGAGCGGGTCGTGCTCGAGCGCCTCGACTTCACGATCGCGCGCGGCCAGGTGTTCGCGATCCTCGGAGGCAGCGGCTGCGGCAAGTCGACGCTGCTGCGCCACCTGATCGGTCTCGAGACCCCGATGGGCGGCGCGATCCGCATCGCCGGCGCGCCGCCGGTCCAGGAGGCGGGACCGCCCGCCTACGGCGTGCTCTTCCAGTCGGGCGCGCTCTTCGGGTCGATGACGCTCGCGCAAAACGTCGCGCTGCCGCTCCGCACGTGGACGACCCTCGATCCGCAGGCCGTCGACACGATCGTCCGCGCGAAGCTCCGGCTCGTCGGCCTGGAGGGCTTCGAGAACCACCTCCCGGCGGAGATCTCGGGCGGCATGAAGAAGCGGGCCGGCATCGCGCGCGCCCTCGCGCTCGACCCGCCGCTCCTCTTCCTGGACGAGCCGTCGGCCGGCCTCGACCCGGTGAGCTCCGTCGAGCTCGACCAATTGCTCTTGACGCTGAACCAGAGCCTCGGCATGACCACCGTCATCGTCACGCACGAGCTGCAGAGCATCTTCGCGGTCGCCGACGCCTGCATCATGCTGGACCGTGGTGCGCGCGGCATCATCGCGCGCGGCCATCCCGCCGAGCTCCGGGACCACAGCGGCGATCCGCGCGTCCGCGGCTTCTTCAACCGCTTGCCCTCGTCGGCCTGATGGCGACCACCGCCACCAACAACTGGAAGCTCGGCCTGTTCGTGGTGCTCGGCGTGATCACCATGCTGGCCGCCCTCTTCTGGCTCGGCGCCCGCCGCTTCCAGCGGACGTCGTTCCCGACGGTGAGCTACTTCGACGAGTCGGTGCAGGGGCTCGACGTCGGGTCGCCGGTCAAGTTCCGCGGCGTCACGGTCGGGAACGTCGCCGACATCACGATCGCCCCCGACCATCGCCACGTCCAGGTGACCTCCGAGATCTACCTCGACGCGATCCGGCGGCTCGGGCTCCGCGACCGGGCGCCGCGCAAGGGGGAGGAGTTCCTCAATCCGCTCCTGCGCATGCAGCTCGTATCGGCGGGCATCACGGGCGTGCGATTCCTCCAGACGGATTTCTTCCATCCCGGACGCTATCCGGAACCGACGCTGCCCTTCGAGCCGCCGTGGAACTACATCCCCTCGGTCCCCTCGACGCTGAAGAGCGTCGGCGACACGGCCATGGAGGTCGTGAACCGCCTCCCCGACATCGAGACGCGCATCACCGAGACGCTCACGACCATGAACGCCGCGCTCGGCTCGTTCGACCGCTTCGTAACGAGCCTGCAGAGCGAGCACGGCTCGTTCGACCGGCTGCTCGTCCAGCTGCGGACGACGACGACCGGCGTCGGAAACGAGATTGCGGCGGCCAAGCTCCCGGAGACGACGGCCTCCATCCGCTCGACGGCGGGAGCCGTCTCGACCACGGCCTCGGGTTTCGGCGAGATGCGCGAGGACCTCGAGGCCACCCTCGCGACCCTGCGCGAGACGCTCGACTCGGTCCGCGCCGTCGCGGACGCGCTCGAGCGCGACCCGAGCGCTCTCCTGCGCGGCTCACGGCCGGGCGAGCCGCCGCCCGAGGTGACCAAATGACCCGACGCCGCTTCGCCGCCGTGCTGGCGTGCGTCCTCGCGGCCGCCGCATCGAGCGGCTGCCTCTTCCGCACCGCCGAGCCGCCGCGTTTCTACCGGCCCGCCTCGGCGGCGCTCGACGACGCCGGGGATGCCCGCGTCCCGGCGAGCGCGGGAGCGCCGCTCCGGCTCGGCAGCGTGCGCAGCGCCCCCTTCCTGCGCGAGCGCATCGTGTGGCGCGCCTCGCCGGTCGAGTACGGCCTCTACGACCAGCGCCGCTGGTTCGAGCTGCCGAGCCGCTACGTCCGCCGCGCCCTGCTCGCGACGCTGCGAACGACGCCCGGCGTCCGCCTCGCGCAGGAGACGACGGCGGCGCGCCTCGACGTCGAGGTGCTCGCGTTCGACGAGGTGCTCGCCCCGGCGCACGAGGCGCACGTCGCCCTCGCGGCGACCCTCCGCGACGGCGCCGACATGCAGCTCGATCGGCTGTTCTCCGCCAAGGTGCCGATCACGAGCGCGGACGGCGGCGCCATGGCCGAGGCCATGGGGCGCGCGCTCGACGAGGCGGCGCGGAAGGTCGCGACGGCGGCCGCGACGGCGCTCGCCGCGAAGCCGGCGAGCCCGGCGCGGCCGCGCGCCGAGTGAGTCCGCGTTCCGCGGCGCCGCGGAACGCCGGCGGCGGGCGCTCGCGCCTTGACGGTCGGAAATGGCTCCCCTAACGTCGACGGTTCACGCATGGCGCCGCATCGTATTCTGTTCGTCGAGGCCAGCGTCGGCGGCGTGCTCGGCGGATCGCTGACGGGCATCCTTCAGCTGATCGATCGGCTCGATCGTACGCGCTTCGCACCCGCGCTCCTCCTGTACCAGGAGAAAGAGGTCGTCCCGCAGCTCGAGGCCGCCGGCGTGCCGGTGGCGGTGCTGCCGCCGCAGCCGGGCTGGCTTCCCGACGGCGACCGCGGCCGCGGCGGACGCGCGTGGCTACGGGCGAAGGAGATCCCGACCGTCGTGCTGCCGCGCGCGCGGGCCGTCGGCGCCCACCTGCGGCGCGCACGCCCCGACGTCGTCTATCTCGCCAACGGGGTCACGCCCAATCTCGACGCCCTCGTCGCCGCCGCGCGCGCGGGCATCCCGGCCCTCGTCCACGAGAAGGGCTACCGCCGCATCGGTCCCCGCGAGCGCTTCATGTCGCGCTGGATCGACGTCTTCGTCGGCATGACCGACCTCGTGACCGCCCACGCGAAACGGCGCGGCATCCGCGCGCGCCGCCACCTCACGGTCTACGACGGCATCGACTGCGAGCGTTTCGCCCCGGGCGGGGGCGCCGCGGTGCGACGCGAGCTCGGCGTCCCCGCCGAGGCGCCGGTCGTCGGGATCGTCGGCCACATCCAGGGCTGGAAGGGCCAGGACCTGGTCGTGCAGGCGATGGCTCGGCTGCGCGACCGCCATCCCGAGTTGCGCTGCCTGATCGTCGGCGGCGTGCACCGCCAGGGCGGCGCGTACGCGGAACGCCTGCGGCGGCGCATCGTCGACGAGCGCCTCGAGCGCCGGGTGCTGCTCACCGGCGCGCGGCGGGACGTCGCGGCGTGCATCGACGCCATGGACGTCGCAATCCATTCGTCGACGAACCCCGAGCCCTTCGGCCGGGTGCTGATCGAGGCGATGGCGCTCTCGTGTCCGCTCGTCGCGCCGCGCGAGGGCGGGCCCCTCGAGATCGTCGTCGACAACGAGACCGGCCTCCTCGTCCCGCCCCGCGACCCGGACGCGCTCGCGGCCGCGATCGAGCGGCTCGTCCTAGACCCGGATCTCAGGCGGCGGATGGGCGCCGCGGCGCGGGCGCGCGTCGAGGCCGTCTTCGGCATCCGCCATCACGTACGGGCAATGGAGGCGATCTTCGACGAGATGCTGGCGCACCGGCGGCACGCGACCGCCTGATCACCGCTCGGGGGTCGGCGCGCCGCGCCCGAGGAGCCGCGAGAAGCACGGGCGGTTGCGGGCGACGATCCGGTACCCGAGCTCGACGCCCCACGCGAGCGGCGGCAACCCGGCGAGGCGCGCGAGCCGCGGCCACCCGATGCGCTCGAGCACGAAGAGGCAGGCGCGGCCGGCGCCGAGCCAGCGGCCGTCGCTCGTGCGGACGTGGACGGCGGCGCGGCAGGCCGCCGCGAGCGCGGGCGTGAGCGGCGGGTCCGGCAGCTCCTGGTACGGCACCGCCTCGAAGCAGCGGCCGCGGTCGCGCGCGAGCGCCCACGCGACGGCGCGCCGGCAGAAGCCGCAGCTCCCGTCCCAGACGATCCAGTGACGAGTCGGGTCCATCCGCCGCGACGGTAGCATGCGCGGCACGGACCCGCAGCGTGCGGAGCCGAGCGCGCGCGAAGCGCCGCCGCGCGGCCTCGCCGCGCCGCGCGCGTTCTGGTAGCTCGCCGGTCGGTGTCGACGCGGCGGAAGCTCTGGTGGATCGCCCTCCTCTATTTCGCTGAAGGCATGCCGATGGGAATCGTCGTCGACAACCTGCCGGTGTACCTCCGGGCGCACGGCGTCTCGTTGGCGGCGATCGGCGTCTTCTCCTCGCTGACGCTGCCGTGGACGTTGAAGCCGCTCTGGTCGCCGCTCGTCGACCGCTTCGGCGACCGCCGCCACTGGATCGCGGCGGCGCTCGCGCTCATGGCGGGCGCGACGTTCGCGATCCCGCTCTCGGACCCGGCGACGCCGGGCACGCTGCTCGTCGGCGCGGTGCTGCTGCTCACCTTCGCGGGCGCGACCCAGGACATCGCGATCGACGCCTACACGATCGGGCTCCTCGCTCCCGGCGAGGAGGGCGTCGGAAACGGGGTGCGCGTCTCCGCGTATCGCGCCGCGCTGGTCGCGAGCGGCGGCGGCCTGTTGCTCATCGCAGGCCGCGCGGGCTGGCCGCTCGCTTTCGCGATCGCAGCGCTGATCTTCGCGACGCTCGCGGTTCTGGCGCTCCGCGCGCCGCACGTGCCGGTCGTACGCCCGCCGACCGCGGCCTGGATGCACGCGTTCGTGGCCTGGTTTGCACGGCCGGGAGCGGGCGCGGTCGTGCTCTTCATCGTCCTCTACAAGCTCGGCGACGTGAGCATGGGGCCGATGGTGAAGCCGTTCTGGCTCGACAGCGGGCTCACCGTCGACGACGTCGCGCTCGTGTCGACGACGGCGGGCGTCGCGCTCACCGTGCTGGGCGCGCTCGTCGGCGGCGCGTTCACGTCGCGCTACGGGATCTTCCACGGACTCTGGGTGCTCGGCCTCCTGCAGGCGGCCTCGAACCTCGGCTACGCAGGCGCCGCGGCGGTCGGCGGCGGACGTCCGGCGATCTACGCCGCGTCGATGCTCGAGAGCTTCACCGGCGGCCTCGGCACCGCGCCCTTTCTCGCTTTCCTCATGCACGTGTGCGATCGCGAGCAAGCTGCCACGCAGTATGCCTTGCTGTCTGCGTTGTTCGGGTTGACGCGTTCGGTGAGCGCGCCCTGCACGGGCTTCGGCGCGGCGCACTTCGGCTATGCGAGCTACTTCGCGCTCACGGGCGCGCTGGCGCTTCCGGCGTACGCGCTCCTCCCCTGGATCCGACCGTGGATCCACGACCGAACGCCGCATCGCGGCATCGCGGATGGGCCCCCTTGACTTAGCGAAAGCCTAGATTTTCCAATTATTTTCTTGACAACCTTTCCGACGCTGACTTACCCTCTTTTCTCAGTCGAAGATCGCCGAGTGCCGGGATGTGCCGTTGCTTGCCGCTCGCAGTGCCGTGAGTCGTTGCAGCTCGAAGACCGGTATCCCGCAAACCTTTCAAGGAGGGTTGAGTCATGAAGACAGTGCTGCGGAGCGCGGGGATCGCGCTACTCGCCATGGTGGTATGCGCACCGATCGCCGGCGCTGAGACCGCCAAGTGCCAGCGCGCGATCGCGAAGGAGAGCGCGAAATACCTGCAGGCCCGGATGAAGGCCCTCTCGAAGTGCAACGAAGGCGTCGTCAAGGCCGGCGCCGGGACGTGTCCGGATCAAAAAGCCACCGACTCCATCGCCAAGGCATCGGGCAAGCTCTCGGCGGGAATCGGCAAGGCGTGCGGCGGCGACGACAAGGTGTGCGGCGGCGTCGTCACGGGCGAGGACAGCCCCGCGTCGGTCGGGTGGCCGGCGCAGTGTCCGAACTTCGAGAAGAACACCTACAGTTGCAGCAACGCGATCACCGACTGTAGCGGCATCGCCACCTGCCTCGAGTGCATCGCCGGCGCCGCGAGCGATCAGGCGATGACGCTCTCGTTCGGCGACATCAACCTCCAGACCGCCGACAAGACCCTCAACAAGTGCCAGGTGACGATCGGCAAGGCGACCACCGCCTTCCTGAACTCGACGAGCAAGGCGCTCCAGAAGTGCTGGGACGCGCGCATCAACGGCAAGCACACGAACCAGTGCGACAATTCGAGCTCCGGCGACGGCAAGTTCGCCGCGGCGATCCAGAAGGCCAAGGACAAGCAGCTGGCGACCATCTGCAAGGCCTGCGGCGGCGACGACAAGGCCTGCGGCGGCGCCGCCGACCTGACCGCGGCCGCGATCGGCTTCCCCGCGGACTGCTCCTCTGTGACCCAGCCGCACGGCGGCACGGCATGCGGCGGCCCGATCTCCAGCGTGACCGACATCGTGAACTGCACGGCGTGCGCCGCGCGCTACAAGGCGGACTGCGTCGACAACGCCCAGGTGCCGCAGTACGAGACCTATCCGGCGGAGTGCACCGCGTGCGCCGCGCCGCCGGCGAGCGGCCCCTGCCCGACCGCGATCTCGTTTACCGCCGACGGCGACAACACCGACCTCGATACCGGCTTCACCGGCCTCGCCCACAACCAGACCATCCCGTCCAACAGCACCCTCACGCTCGCGGTGAGCAGCTGCGCCGGCGCGAGCGAGCCGAGCTGCGGTCTCTGCACGCTCAGCGGCCCGCTCGACAATGGCGGCGGACCGGGCGTCGACAACGAGCGGTGCGAGGACGCTCCGTGGAAGCGGTGCGACGTCGACGCCGACTGCACCTCGGCGACGGCCTGCGTCGGCGGCGCCAACAACGGCGCGCTCTGCGCCGGCGGCTCCGAATGCCCGGGCGGCTCGTGCGTCAACGCCGGCTTCATCGGCCCCTGCGTCCACTACTTCGGCGCCCCGTTGCCGCTGCGTCCCCCCGGCGGTCCATCGACGTGCGTGCTGAACAAGATCAACGGATCCGTCTCGGGCACGGTCGATTTCAGCGACGGCAGCACCACGTCGCTCGTCCCGCTCGCGTCCACCGTCCACGTATTCGGCAGCGACTTCGAGCCGTGCCCGCACTGCCGCGAGGACGGCAAGTGCAATTCCGGTCCGCGCGCCGAGCAGGCCTGCGTGGTGAGCGGCACGTCGCAGCGTTTCGGCACCGTGAGCCTGGATTGCCCGCCGAGCAACAACGTGGCGACGCTCCCCCTCAACCTGAACATCTCCACCGGTGGACAGACGAAGACCGTCGAGGCGGGCAACGCGAACTGCCGCGACATCGGCTACGGATCGCTGAAGTGCCTCTGCGACACGTGCAACAACTTGGCGCAGGGAGGCTGCTCGGTGAACGGCGACTGCCCCGTGAGCGGCGGCGGAGCTGGCATCTGCGGCGGCAAGCGCTGCATCGCCGGCCTCAAGGCGGGCGAGCCGTGCGGAACATGCATCGGCGGCGCGAACCACGGGGGCAACTGCACCAACGACTCCCTGTGTCCCGGCGGGGTTTGCAACAACCCGAGGACCTGCGTCGGCGGCGCCAACGACGGCGCGGCGTGCGCCACGAACTCCATGTGCCCCGGCGGCTCGTGTCCGCAAAACGAGTGTCCGGGGCTCGGCATCTGCATCGGCGGCGGCAACGATGGCGCGTCGTGCAGCGCGAGCTCCGAGTGCCCCGGCGGCTTCTGCACTCCGGGCACCTGCAGCGGCGGCGCCAACAACGGCGCTGGCTGCAGCACGAGCAGCATGTGTCCGGGCGGCTCTTGCGCGATGGGCTCGTGCACGCGCCCCGGCGAGGCGACCAAGCCCAATGTGTGCGTCGATGACACGTCGACGGCGGAGCAGGGCTGCATGCTCATTCCCGGCACCGACAACGAGGGAGAATGCGCCGACGCCCCCGTCGATCAGGTCTGCTCGATCCAGCAGTTCGTCGGGTGCACCAGTGACGACCACTGCAAGCCTCCGGCGTGTGCCGAGTGCGTCCCCGGCCAGTTCTGCATGACGCGATACCGTCCCTGCTTCATGGACCAGGGCGTGATCGGGAATACCGTCACCGTGACCGGCTCTCCCGATCCGGTCTGCAGCGGCCTGTCGAAACCGACGGTCGGCACCTTCTTCTGCGTCGCCCCGACCGGCTCGACGGCGGTCAACGCGGCCGGCGGTCTCCCCGCCCTCGGCCGGGTCCGGATTCCCGGGACGGTAGTGGTCAATCCCTGATTCCGTCGTGGCGAGAAGCCCCCGGGCCGGGTCCGGCCCGGGGGCTTCTCCACGGCCTGGGACTCCCATGTCAGTTCGCACATAAGTCCCCGACAACGCTGCGCGTTACCCCAGTTTTTTCTTGACTGTCTCGGGGCGCGCACACTACTCTGCTTGGAGAAGTCGCACCGGGTGCCGTGATCACGAAGATCCCCGGAATCGAGCCATCTCAATACCGTTCGGCCAACCGAAGGAGGAAAACCATGGGACGCAGCGTACGATTCTCGTCCGCGCTCGTCGCGGCAGTGATCGCGTTCGTCGTCGGGACGCCGACGGCGCACGCCGCCGATCTGGGCAAGCCCCGGTACCAATGCCAGGCGGCCATCGCGAAGGAAGCCGGCAAGTTCGTCAACGGCAAGTTCAAGCTCATCCAGAAGTGCCGGGACGCCAATCTCGCCGCGGTGGGCTCGTGTAGCGGCCCCGATCCCGGGGCGCTGCAGAAGCTCGCCGACAAGCTGAATGCCGGACTCGCGAAGAAGTGCAGCTTCAGCCCGGGTACCGACGACGACAATCTCGCGGTGATCGGCTTCCCCGGCCCGTGCCCGGACCCGGACTCGGGCAACGGCTTCACGCTCTCGGATCTGCAGGCCTGCATCAAGGACAGCCACGACCGCATCCTCCAGGGCGTCTGCGACGGCGGTACCAACGACGGCGAGGCGTGCTCGGTCCTGGGCGATTGTCCCGACAGCGGCCCCGGCACCTCCTGCCGCAGCATCCTCGGCCTCGTCTACGACGCGAACCCGCCGCCGCCGCCCCTCACGGGCACGTTGCTGTCGTGCCAGAAGGAGGTCTCGAAGCAGGGCGTCGGCGTCGTCAAGGCGCTGATGGGCAGCATCCAGAAGTGCCGGAACGGACTCCTCAACTGCAAGACCGACCAGAACACGAACGTCACGACCTGCAAGCTGAGCGGCTTCGCGGGCGCGACCTGTGCCACGAGCGATCCGAAGACGGCCACCGCGGTCACCAAGGCGAAAACCAAGGCCATCGACGCGATCACGGCCAAGTGCTCGGCGGGCGATGCGACCGCGCTCAAGCTCTGCGAGCCCGATCAGGTCACGGGCGCCGCGGCCGGCACGTGCATAGCGCTGGCGATCCAAGCACTCGTCGACAACCCCGATACCGCTCAGATGAGCGATCTCCTCGACTACGAGTACGCGACGCCCGGCACCTGCGGCGACAACCGCAAGAACCGGCCGAACGAGGAGTGCGACGGCTCGGACGACGTGGCGTGTCCCGGGCAGTGCGGTGCGGCCCTCGGCCTCTTCCCCTGCCTCTGTCTGGACGTTCCGCGTTCGCGCATCGTCGAGCACGGGAACGCCGACCTCGACAACGGCTGGACCGGCCAGAGCCACGACTCCGGCATCGTCGAGGGCGGTGGCTATGTCACCGACCTCTGGGACTGTGATGGCCCTCTCGGCCCCGACACCATCTGCGCCACCGGTCCAAGCTGTTCGGATCCGCCGCACCAATCGTGTTCGCCCGGTCCGAACCAGATCGTGGATGCGGATGACCTCTGCCCCGGCGCTCTCAACGACTGCCGCATGACCGCCGGCGGATCGCAGGGCCCGCACTGCCTGCTCAATCCCAAGAAGCGCTGCCGGCCGGATCAGAACGACTGCCCGGATTTCGGTGACTCGTGCGTCACCACACCCCACGGCGCTCCTCTCCCGCTCGTGTCGGGCGGCGTCGCGACCTGCGTCGTCAACGTCTTCACCGAGGACGTGGTCGGCACGACCGACCTCGCGACCGGCGCCGGCGCGATCCGGCTGCGCCAGAACTCCTCGGTGTACAGCGGCGGCGCAACCGAGCAGCCGTGCCCGGTCTGCGGCGGGTTCTGCTCCGGCGCGGGCGGCAGCGTCGGCCCGAACACGCGCAACCTCTGTACCACGAACGCCGATTGCAACGTGGGCTCGTACTGCGTGACCGACAACGTCTGCAGCTGGGGCCCGGACATCGACAAGCCGTGCCGTCCGAGCACCCCGTTCGGCGGTCCGACGCAGTACTTCGGAAACCCGAGCGCCGACTGCCGCATGCAGGGCAGCCTGCTCGGCACGATCGACATTCTGTTCAATCCGGCCAGCACCTCGACCGTGACCAAGACCGCGAACATCCTCTGCAACACGCCAGGGTTCAACAACAAGGTGTGCGCGGGCGGGCCGAACCAGCACCACGCCTGCACCGTCGACTCCGAGTGTCCGAGCGGCACCTGCAACCACCAGTGCTTCTGCCCGAACGTCGGAGCCGAGATCGGCCAGAAGCCGAACGCCTGCTTGGCAGCCTGCCTCGGCGGCGCCAACGACGGCACGCCGTGCAGCGACGACTCGGAGTGCGACCCGCCGAACGGCTTCTGCCACGCGGCGGACTGCCGGGAGAACCCGAGCGACACCGACTCGGCCCAGGAAGGCCTCTGCTCCGTCAGCCCGGTCACCAAAGTGTGCTCGGCGCATCCCTTCATCGGGTGTCTCGACGAAAGCTTCTGTCGGCCGCCGACGTGCTCGTACTGCGAGCCGGACGAGACCTGCGACCTCGTCGCGCGCGAGTGTTTCGTGAACCCGACGATCGTCCGGGAAGGCTTCCCCGGCGTTCCGGACCGCACCACGGCGGCGACGTTCTGCATCACGCAGACGACCGCCCCGGCAGTGAACTCCGTGGCCGGCCTCTCGGGTCCGGGTGCGATCACCAACCCGACGACGGTGACCAACACGGGCTTCTGACCGCCACGGTCACATAGCCCGCAGCATCACGAGGGGCCGGGAGCCGCGAGGCTTCCGGCCCCTCGTGTTTCCAAGTCGTATTGATTCCGCAAATGACCGTTGCTAATCCCCGCGTTCCGCCGAACTCCAAGGAGGCCATCCTTCCATGATCGATCGTCCCATGTGGCGCCCCCTCGTCGCCGCAGCCGCCGTCGCGCTCTCGATGACGCTGGCACCGTCCGCCGGCTTCGGGTTCCCCCAGAGCACGGAGACCTCCGGCGAGATCACGCCCAACCTCACCGGCACGTGGCTCGTGGTGAACCGCCTCGAGTTCTCGAAGAACACGTCCACCTCGGACCGGCCCGGGGCGACCCCGACTCCCGGGCTCGACCCCAAGGACATCCGCCCGTTCACCGTCGGGTACCTCTTCACGATCGAGCACGTCCCGACCTCGGTCGCCCAGAAGCGGCGCGACGCCGAGAAGGCGAAGAAGCAGGAGGCCGTCGACAAGGCGACGAAGATCCTCGCCGAGGAGCAACTGAAGGCCGCGAAGGATCCGAAGCCGGCGCCGAGCGGCGCGCTGCCGGTCGAGCCGAAGGTGCTGTCGTACGGCATTCCCAAGGCCCCCGACAGCGCCGTCGACCAGCACGACGAGGTGAGCGTGAAGCTCCTCGACGTCGATCTCCCGAAGGCGGTGCAGGCGGAGATCGACGCCAAGAACAAGGCCGAGGAGGTCTGGGAGCCGTCCCAGAAGGATCTCGCCCTCCTCAAGTCCTCCTGGAAGACGCTGAAGCCGCGGCAGAACAGCGAGTACTCGCGCATCCAGTGGAAGGTCATGGAGCAGAAGTACCTCGAAGGCGGCATGCTGCAGGACGAGAAGACCAAGAACGCCAAGTTCGTGATCTCCGGAGACGCGACGCTGATCGGGACGCCCGGCCAGCCGAACCGCAACATCCTCGTCTACGGCGCCGACAAGGTGAGCGACACCGTCCTCGAAGGCGGCCACGTGCGGGCGATCATGACGTCCGCGCCGTTCCCGATCCCGATCGACATGAAGGGCCGGTTCAAGATGTATCGCCTGACCGACGTCCCGAAGGCGCAACCGAAGGACAAATGACCCGTCGCGGGCTCTGGCGGAGGGCCGTGCTCGTCGCGGCCATCCTCGCCGCGGCGTGCAACCCGCGCCCGAGCGAGACGGCGAAGCCGGGAGCGCCTGCCCCGTCCGCCAAGCCCGAAGAGGTCGCGCGGCGCATCGAGGAATACTTCACGAAGAGCGTCACGCCCGGCATCACCCTGAAGGTGGCGGGCATCGTCTCCTCAGAGGTGCCCGGATGGAACAAGGGCACGCTCGACGTCGACACGAACGGAGCCAAGCAGTCGATCCCGTTCCTCGTCTCGCCCGACGGCAGGTATTTCATCAGCGGCGAGGTCACCGACCTCACCGTCGATCCGCTGCAGGCGACGCTCGCGAAGATCGACCTCGAGGGCCGGCCGTTTCGCGGGCCCGCCGACGCCAAGGTCACCATCGTCGAGTTCTCCGACTTCCAGTGTCCGTTCTGCGCGCGCGGCTACCAGATCCTCGAGGAGCAGGTCATGCCGGAGTACGAAGGCAAGGTCCGGCTCTTCTTCAAGCACCTCCCCTTGAAGAGCATCCATCCGTGGGCCGAAGGGGCCGCGCTCGCCGCCGAGTGCGCCGCGGATCAGGGCGCCGAAGGCTTCTGGAAGATGTACCACGCGCTCTTCAAGGCGCAGCGCGACCTGAACCTGGACAACCTGAAGGCCGAGATCACGGGCTTCGCCAAGAGCGCCGGGCTCGACGGGGCGGTGTTCGCCGAGTGCTACGATCGCAAGAAGACGCTCGCGCGCATCGAGAAGGACCTCGCGGAAGCCGCCGCGGTCGGCGCCAACTCGACCCCCACCTTCTTCATCAACGGGCGGCGGCTCGAAGGCGCCCAGCCGCTCGAGAACTTCAAGGCGATCATCGACGAGGAGCTCGGCTGAGACCCGTCAGCGCGCGGATCGGCCGCCCGAACCGGCCCTCCGCGCCGACGACACCACGCGTCGTGCGCGGCGCGTCGGCGGCGGCGACATCACCTTCCGTAACAGACGCCCCATCACGAACCGTCGCTTGACACGAATCGCGGCCCGTTGGTACCCGTAACATTGTCGTACCGAACCGGTATGTCATGCGCGAATCGAGCGATAGACCAGCCGTTCGACGCGTGCCCGCGCTGGAACAACGAAAGGGGATCGTATGTACTCTCGGCTCGCCCACACGTCTTTCGGAGCGCTCGTCGCGCTCTTGTGCATCTGTAGTTTCGCCGGCTCCGCTCGCGCCGACGCGAAGAGCGCCGCCAAGTGCTCCGCGGCGATCATCAAGGCGGGGTCCGGGCTCCTCCAGTCCGAGGCGAAGATCCTCCAGAAGTGCCGAGACGCGATCGTAAAGGGTAAGGCCTGCGACCAGGTGAAGACGCAGGCGAGCATCGACAAGGCGCGCGCCAAGCTTTCCTCGTCGATCACCAAGGCCTGCGGCGGCAAGGACAAGGTCTGCGACACCGCCGACGCCGACGGCAGCCAGCCGACGCTCGACGAGTACGGGTGGAACATCACCAACTGCCCGGGCTTCGAGGGCGCCTGCACGAACGCGATCACCGACTGCGACGACATCCCCGCCTGCATCCAGTGCATCGGCGAGGCGAGCGTGACCCAGGCGATGGATCTGTACTACCCGCCGAACCGTCCCTCGAGCGTCGGCAACAAGACCCTCAACAAGTGCCAGGCGACCCTCGGCAAGGCGGCGCTCACGTTCTTCAACGCCAAGTCGAAAGCGCTCGCCAAGTGCTGGGGCACCAAGGTCAAGAAGACCGCCAACTGCCCGGCCGACGCCCAGGCCAAGATCGACGCCGCGCGGGCCAAGCTCGACAAGGCGCTCGCGAAGGCGTGCGTCGGCTTGGACAACTCGACCGTCGGCCTCCCCGCGGGCTGCCTCGCGGTCGCGTCGTGCGGCGCTCCGGTGAGCTCGCTGATCGACGTCGGCAACTGCACCGAGTGCGTGACCGAGTTCAAGGTGGATTGCCCGGATCGCGCGTCGTCGGTCAGCGTCGGCGCGCCCTACCCGGCCGAGTGCCTGGTGATCCCGCCGACGCCGACGCCGACCGCGACGGTGACGCAGCTCCCGGCGACCGCGACCCCGACCGTTTCCCCGACCCCGAGCGCCACCCCGACCCAGAGCGTGCTCTGCGGGAACGGCCAGCTCGACGTTGGTGAGCAGTGCGATCCGACGTCGGCCACGACCGCGTGCAGCAACGTGAACCCGGCCGACTACCCGTGCAGCGCCGTCACCTGCACCTGCGCCTGCCCGACCAAGGTGACGTTCGCGGGCGACGCGACCGACCCCAAGAGCATCCTCGACACCGGCTGGACGGGCATCTCGCACCGCGCCCCGATCATTTCGGACGGCGACGTCACGGTGGCGCTGTCGTGCAGCGGCAACGGCCGCCCCTGCGGCGTCTGCACCATCTCGGGACCGATCGCGAACACGGAGAGCGGCCAGATCGCCAACCAGCGCTGCAGCAACAACCAGGCGATCAGTTGCACGAGCGACGCGACGTGCATCGCGCGAACCTGCCTCGGCGGCTCCAACGACGGCGACGCCTGCAGCGCCGATTCCAACTGCACCGGTGGAACGTGTCCCGCCGCCGGCACGTGTGAGTTCTACTTCGGCTCGAACCTGCCGCTCGCGGCGGGCGGCGTGACCACCTGCGTCGTGAACCAGTTCAACGGTTCGGTGTCGGGCACCGCGAACGTCGAAAGCGGCGACGCGGCGACGACGGCGCTTCTCACGTCGCGGGTGTACAATGGCATCGCGATCGACAACCCGTGCCCGCGCTGCATGGGCGACGCGACGGTCAACGACGGGACGGCCGGCGGCACCTGCGACGGCGGTCCGCGTGTCGGCCTCGGCTGCGACGGCAACGGCACCATTCCGAGCCGTCCGGATTTCGGCACGACGAGCCTCGACTGCCCGCCAGCGGCAAGCGCGATCATCGCGACCCTGCCGATCGATCTCACCAACCGCACCGGGCCGGTCACCAAGACGCTGACGGCGGCGAGTCCGAGCTGCGTCAACGCGCCCGGGAACAAGTGTCTCTGCGACACCTGCAACAACGCGGCGGCGACGCCGTGCTTCACCAACGACGATTGCGTCGCCGTCGGCGCGACGGTGTGCGGCGGCAAGCGGTGTCTCTCGGGCGCCAACAACGGAGCGGGGTGCGCCAACAACACCGAGTGCCCGGGCGGCGCCTGCGCGCGTCCCGGGGAGCCGACGAAGCCGAGCGCCTGCCTCGACGACTCCGCCACGGCGACCCTCGATTGCGCCGACGGCGACGCCGATGGCGAGGGCGAGTGCTCCGTAGGACCGACCGATCCGAACTGCAGCGTCGGCTCGGGTCATGCGCAGCGGGGATGCCTCAGCGACGGCGACTGCGGCGGCGGCGCCGGCAGCTGCGTGGTCTCGCAGCGCAAGTGCTTCCTCACCGGCGGCGGCACGTTCCAGCCGAGCGCCTTCGACGGCACCGACACCTTGATCGCGGTCGGGCAGGTCGACACGCCGATGAACGACGTCTCGAATCCGACGCTCGGCGCCGTGTTCTGCGTCGGCCCGACGGGGGCGTCGGCGGTGAACAACGTCGCCGGCTTGCCTGGACCGGCGCGCGTCACGATCAAGGGCACCGCGCGCGGCCTGCCGTAAGGACGCGCGACCATGACGCATCCGACGACGAACATTCAGGGACGCTGGGGAGGAACCATGACGAGAGGCCTTCGAATCCTGGGAGTGTTGGCGATGGCGTTGGCCGTCGCCCATTGTGGTGACAGCGACGTCCGCGTCTCGACCGACGGCGGCGTCGTGCCCTCGCCCGGTAGGTTCACCGGGTTCATGAGCGACGGCGCTGCGATCCGCCTCGAGGTCGGCAGCATCGAGGAGATCGCCTTCACCTGCGACGGCGAGGAGATCCAGGAGACGTTCAGTCCGCCGCAGCCGATCGACTCGGACGGCACGTTCAACGTGAAGTTCGAGGACGGCGGCCGCGACTTCCGTGTGCGCGGCACCTTCCGCGACAACAACAACGTCGACGGCACCGTCGACGACGAGGACAACGAGTGCGACACCTCGTACGACGCCACGCGTGGCGGCATCGTGGATCGCACCCCGACACCGGCACCCACCCCGACCGGCAACGTCGTAACCGAGACGCCGATCTCGGAGACGCCCACGCCCGGCGAAGGTGAGCCGACGGTAACGCCGACGGACGGCGTCACCCCGGGTCCGTCGACGAGCGGCGGGACGACGGCGAAGCCGACCGCGACGCCTAAGCCCTGCCCCGTCGCGGTCGAGGTCGAGGGCAACGCCGGCAACGCCAAGGTGCTCGACAGCGGCTGGACCGGCCTCGGCCACAACGCGACGGTCGTCTCGGACGGCAAGCTGACGTTCAACGTGGCGTGCAGCGGCACGACGCGTCCGTGCGGCGTCTGCAACGTCAGCGGCCCGATCCAGAACGTCAACGCCGACAAGGGTGACATCAATCCTCGTCGCTGCAGCAATGATCCCTCGAAGAAGTGCGCGGACAACTCCGGGTGCACGTCGCCCGGCACCTGTGCTTTCTTCTTCGGGGCACCGTTGCCGCTCGCCGCGGGAGGCGTCACCTCGTGCGTCGTGAACCAGATCCGAGACACCGTGTCGGGCACCGCCAACGTCGAGAGCGGAGCCTTCGAGAGCAGCCTCAAGCTGACCTCGAAGGTCGCACTCGGGCTCGGCATCAACCAGCCCTGTCCGACCTGCGACGGAGATCCGACGCCCAACGACGGACAGGCGGGGGGCACGTGCAACGGCGGCGCGCGCAACGGTCAAGCCTGCGACGTGAACGGCAAGTCGCCGATCCCGTCGTTCGGCTCCACGAGCCTCGATTGCGTGCCGACGAGCTTCATCTCGAACCTCCCGATCGACCTGCTCGGCTCGAGCAGCACCGAAACGGCGGAGATCACCTCCGCGAGCGACAACTGCGGAGCCACCCCCGGGAAGAAGTGCCTGTGCCCATTCGACAACGTCGGGGTGCCGACGCAACCCAACGCGTGCATCGACGACGGCGGGACCGATGACGTCGACGAGTCTCTCTGCCTGCCGATCAGTTCCGGGTCGAACAAAGGCTCGTGCCAGAACCAACCCACCGTCGAGCAATACTGCTCGCCGGTCGAGACGTTCAAAGGGTGCACCTCGAACGCCGACTGCCCGGTCGCGGGTGATACCTGCAAGGTCGCCGATCGCCCCTGCTTCCTCGACAACGGGGTCGTCGGGGGCAAGGTCACGGCGGTGGGCAAAGCCGATCCGCCCGATGCCAACGGCGCATCGAACCCAACGTTCGCGGCGTTGTTCTGCATCCCGCCGGTGCAGGCGCTGGCAATCAACCAGGCGGCCGGCCTCCCGGGTCCGGGCCGCATCCAATTGCCCCTCTCCAGCAAGGAGATCCTGTCGCTGCCCTGAGCGACCGGCGCTCCGTCCGACTCACGGCCTCCGGATCCACACGGGTCCGGAGGCCTTTTTTTCGCTTCGTGCGTAGCCTCGTTCGCGATCGCTCTGGCATCATCTTGGTAAGGGAGGGCGGATCGATGCCGGGGTATCACGCCGTGGTGATGGTGGCAGCCCTCGCGCTCGTGGGCGCGGGATGCGGGGACAACGACAACGGCACGACGCCGACGCCGGCCGCGACCGCAACGCCCGGGCCGACGGCCACCGCTCCGCCCCAGATCCCCTGCCCCGAGCAGATCACCTACACGGTGGAAAGCGCGGGATCCGACCTCGACATCGGCTGGACCGGCATCTACCACGACCAGGTCCTCGGCACGGGCGGCTCGTTGAGCTTCGCGCTCGATTGCCCCGGCCAGTTCCTCGGTCAGTGCGGCGTCTGCCCCCTGAGCGGGCCGATCGCGAGCACCACCATCGTCGACAACCGGCGCTGCTCGAACGGCACCCAGACCACGTGCGCGTCCGACGCCGAATGCGGCTCCGGTACCTGCGAGTTCTACTTCGGCGCCCCGTTGCCGATCACGGGCGGCGGCGTGCCGATCTGCGTGACGAACCAGGTGGCCGGCGCGGTGACCGGCACCGTCTCGCCCGAGCTCGGCCAGGGCGCCTCGGACATCGGCATCATCTTCACGAGTTTCGTCGGCATCTCCGAGACGCAGCCGTGCCCGGTCTGCGACGGAGCGAGCGTCGGGGCGGCGGGCACGTGCCGGGGCGGCGATCGCGACGGCCAACCCTGCACCACCGACGGCACGACGCCGTTCTTCGGGAACACGAGCTTCGACTGCCCGCCGAGCGCGAGCGCCGACATCGGCAGCTCGACTCTCCCCCTGAACCTCACGACCGGCAC
>JADLHM010000026.1 GCA_020848745.1 Deltaproteobacteria bacterium
ACCATCCGCTACCGGATGCAGGGGCGCCTCAGCGTCTATCACATCCTCGTCGAGCGACCCGACGGGGTGATCGAGGACCCGAGCCGTCTTCTCGGGATGGGTGGTGACCGATGGGCGTAGTGCTCGCGTTGGCTGCCGTCGGCGGCTTGGTCCTGCTCGCGCTCTCGCAGCGCGAGGACGACGAATCGCAGCCCGACGGCAGCGGCAACGACAACGTCAACCGACTGCCGGCGGGCAATCTTCCGACGGCGGCCGAGCCGCTTCTCCCGGCGGTCGCGCGTTACCTCGCGGTCGCGACCGACCCTGGGCAGATCGAGGCCTTCGCGGCGACGCTCGCGCCGAACTTCCCCACGACGGCCGAGATGCTCCGCCAGCGCGCGGCGCAGATCCGCGCAGCCGCCGCGGCCGCGATCCCGCCGATTCCCGCGCCCGCGTATGGCGCGCCATCGATGCCGTTCCCGGCGCCGCTCATGCCACCGATGCCGCCGAGCGTGGCGCCGCCTGCGCCCGCGACCTCCCCTGCTCCGGCTCCCGCGCCCGCGCCGACGACCACGGTGCCGGGCGTTCTTCCCGGGATCGATCCATCCATCCTCGCGCGCATCCACGAGATCCTCATGAGCGGCGCCGGGGGCGTCGTGCCGCAGCCAGGCCAGCCCCAACCGACGCAGCCGACGCAGCCGCAGACCCCGACGCTCGATCCGAGCACGTGGGGCATCCAGATCCCTCCCGCGCAACCGCCTGCGCCCTCGCCATCGCCGGCACCGATCCCGATGCCCTCCCCGTCCACGTTCAACGAGGCGCAGGCGCGCGAGCTCGCTCCGCGCGTCGCCTACAACCTTCGCAATCGCGGCAGCCGTCGCTACGACCACGACCTCTTGCGTCGCTTCCAGCGCGCCGCCGGGCTCGATGCCGACGGGCTCTACGGCGGCAGCACACGCGGAGCGCTGATCTACTTCGGCGTCCGCAACCCGCCCTCGCCCTTCGTCCGCACCGCCGGGCACGGGCGCGAGACCGTCACCTACCAGCCGCCTCGCGCGCCCGCGTCCGCGAGCGCTGCGGCCTGACCCGCGGAGGTCCCCACCATGACGACCCCCTCGACGCCCCCGACCCCGAGCGCTCCGTCACCCGCGCCCACTCCGGCGCCCTCGTCGATCGAGCCCGCGCTCCGCGAGATCCTGCTCCGCGGCGAAGCACGCGTGACCCGTTCGAGCGAAGGCGTGTGGGTCGCCTGCTTCACCATGCCGACGAGCTTCGGGCCGCTCCAGCTCTGCGCGACGGTCAACGAGCGGTACATAGCGCCCGCGCTCGTCCGTTTCCTCGCGCAGCACTACGGAAGCGGAGCCGTCAGCGGCTTCTCGGTCGAGCACATCGCGCAGCTCGCACGTCGCATCGCGCGCGGTCGCGTGCTTCGCCGTCTCCTCGCGAGCGCCCGTGAGGTCATCCAGGATCCGCGCGTCGCGCAAGCCGTCGGGCTCGCGTCGGTCGCGATCCCCGTCGTCGGTCCCGCGCTCGGTGCGGCGACCGTCGTCGCACGGACCGCGACAACCGCGATCGCGCGCGCCCAGCACGACCCCGCCGCGCGCAGCCGCCTCGAGCAGCTCGCCCGCGCCGCGGCGCAGGGGCATCCGCAGGCGCGCCAGGCGCTCGACATCCTGCGCGCCGTGGCACCGGCCGTTCAAACCGCGATCCGTGGCGGCGCGCCTGTCGCCGCGGCGACCGCCACGCTTTCGCCCGAGGCGCTTCGTGCCGTGCAACAGGCCGTCTCTGGCGCACCCCCGCCGCCGCCGAACGGCGCAGCGCCCGCGAGCTCGTCGTGGACCTCCTGGCTGCCGCGGCGCTCCGACCGCCAGGCAGGGCTCGCCGTCTTGGCCCAGACGGCGCGCCCCATCTTCTCCACGGGCCGATAGGAGACGAGCCCGATGGCCATCACGAAGCCCGATGCGCTCTGGGCCGCATGCAGCGTCGCCCCGACCGGCGAGGTCCTCGCGAACGGCGGCGTACGCAGGCAAGCGACCCACCAGACCCCTGGCGAGTACCTGCTCGCGCTCGACGCGCCGATCGACGAGACGCAGTGCGTGGTGCTCGCGACGCTCCGCGAAGGCGACGCGAGCTTCATCCGGTGGAGCAAGCCGGACGACCGCACGCTCCTCGTGCGCACGTTCAACACAGCAGGCGATCCGACGGACGCGCCCTTCGACGTCCTGATCATCAAGCCCTGAGTCACCGGAGCGCTATGGCGCTCTAGCGTTGGAGTGTCTTCGTGGGCCTTCTCGACCGACAGAGCCGCGAGAACGTGGGCCGCGCCGTGCCGGTGCTCCCCGGGCAACGGCAGTCGCTCGCGCGCATCTCCGGACCCGACGCGGAGGGCCAGCTCGTCACGATCACGCTCACGACGCCCATGCTCGACGCCACGACCGGCGCCGAGGGCGACGAGCCGGAGGCCTCCGCCGTCATCCTCTGGGGCAGCGGGGGCACGAACGCCGAGGCCGAGGTCGACTTCGCACGCGGCCTCGTGCTCTCGGTCGCTGGCTCCGCGATCGAGGTCGTCGGCCGGAACGAGGCGCGTCCCGATGCGCCCGGCGCTCGCTCGCTCACGCTGGGCGCGTTCATCGCGCAAGGCGGTCGGCCCGCAGGCGAGGGGCAACGGCCGCGGCGGACGCTCCGCACGGACGAGCTCGTCGCCGGTGCCGTTCCCGCCGTGCTCGAGGTCCCTCGATTCGCCGCGCGCGTGGAGCTGCTCGCATCACCGGCCGGAGCGGCGTTTCTCGCCGACGTGCAGACACGCGGCGGCCTCTCGCTCTACCAGCTCGACGCGCCCGGCTCCTACCCGCTCGCGAGCGGCGCGCGCCGGCTCGTCGTCACCAACCCCGGCGGGCCGCCCGTGCGCGTCGTCGCCGTCTTCGCGATCGCGCTGTGACGGCCGCGGCTCCCACGACCGCGCGCATCTGCCCGGTGCCACCGCTCGAGCCGTCGCGCTCGCGCGTGTCGTCACCCTACGGGACGCGCCAGCGCCCGAGCGGCCGGCGCTTCCACTACGGGATCGACATCGCCGCGCGCGTGGGCGAGCCCGTGCGCGCCGTCCTTCCTGGCGTCGTCACGCACGCGACGGCGAACGGCGCCCGCGGCTTCGGCGGCTACGGGCACACGGTCGTGCTCCGACACGCGGGCGGCTTCTGGACGCTCCACGCGCACCTGAGCCGTCTCGGCGTCGAGGTCGGCCAGGTCGTGCAGGCCGGCGACGTCGTCGGCTACGTCGGGCAGACCGACGGCCGCGACGGTCGCCCCGGCACCTTCGGTGTCCCGCCGCATCTGCACTTCGAGGTCCGCACGCGCTCGCTCCCCGCCGCGTACGGTGACGGCAACCACGACCCGGTCCCGTGGCTCGAAGCGCTCGGCATCGGCGTCGGCTCCGATCGTCGCTTCCGCATCATCCCGGGCTCGTTCGCCGACTGCGGCGCCGCGAGGCCGACCGTCGTGGCTCCCACGCCCGCACCGGCCCCTCCGCCAGCGCCCTCCCCTCCCGTGGCCGCGACACCCGCACCGCCGGCAACACCTCCGACCCCGACGCCCTCGCCTCCGGCACCAGCACCGCAGCAGCCGCCCGTGATCGCCCCGCCAGCGCCCTCACCTGCTCCGACGTGGACGCTCCCGCCCCTGCCGCCGCTCTGGCCTTCCTGGCCCCTTCCCGCGCCTCCCGTGACGGCGCCCTCCCCGCCCCCTCCACCGGCGCGTCGCCGTCGCTCGCCCGTGCCCGGTCTCGCCGTCGCCGCGATCGGGACGTTCGTCACCTTCGCCGTGCTCGCTGCGCGAGGCTTCCGATGAGCCGCTCGGCCCACGCGCTCGGCCTCGCCACGCTGCGCGCCGCCGCGGCTCGGAGCACCCCGGCTCGCCATCGTGCGTCGAGCGACCGCGCGCACGTCGGCGCCATCATCAGCCCGACCGACTACCTGGAGCGGCTCGGCCAGATCAACACGAGCATCCGTCTCCTCGATCGCGACTATCACCGCGCCTATCGCGAGCACCGCATCAGCCGCGAGCTGCTCGAGCAGTGGAACATCTGGTTTGGCGACTGGACCGAGTTCTACGCGACCAACAACACGTGGATCTCGGGCTTCTACGGCGGCACCCTCCAGCAAGCCGAGGAGCACAACCTCCGCGCGCGAGAATGGCGACAGCGCCTCGAGCAGTCCGCTCCTGGCGCCGTCACCGCTCCCGGCGCACCGACCCCCGGCGGCGCCGCCGATCGCGCGACCGGCGGCGGCTTCGACCTCACCAAGATCGCGATCGCTGGCGTCGTCGCGATCGCTGGCGTCGTCGCGCTCGGCCGCGTCCTGCGCTGAGACGTCTTGACCCTGTAGCGCCCTAGCACCTCGGAACCTCGACACCGGAGCCCCGCATGCGTCCCGAAGCCAAGCTCGCCGAATGGGTCCGCACCCAGCAACGCCGCGCCGTCCGCATCACCCTGCTTCGCGCCTCGACGCAGCTCCGCGAGCTGCGCGTCTCGCCCACCACCGAGCCCGACGAGCTGGCGAGCGAGCTCGTCGCTGTTGCCGGCGAGGATCTCGACGCCGTCGGCGGCACCGTTCGCTACACCGTCCGAGCCTACGGCGAGGACGCCTCGAAGGGTCCGATCGGCCGCATGACCTTCGAGCTACGCGACACCGGCGAGGCCGACGAAGACGAGGAGCGCGCCATCTCCCCCACGCTCGCCGGCCTGCTCTCCGAGCAGATGGCCCACAACCGCATGCTCATGAAGACGGCAGTCGGCGCGAGCGGCGACGTCATCGGCATGCTCCGCCAGCACC